>QHVY01000384.1 GCA_003223695.1 Acidobacteriota bacterium | reverse complement strand
AGACGGTCGCCAGCGATCAGAACGGGATTTTTTATCCGCTGGTAAAGCGCGGAATGTACGTCGCACAAGGCGCGAAGATCGGCTACGTCACCGACTACACTGGCCGCATGCTGCTCGAAGCGCGCGCGCCCGTTGCCGGAATCGTGCTCTATGTCTGCGCTGTGCCATCGATGACGAAGGGCGCGACGATCGCCAACATCGGTGTGGTGGCTAAACAGTAAATCACCACAGAGGACACAGAGAGCACGGAGATATCTCTGTGTGCTCTGTGCTCTCTGTGGTGATTTTCTACCGTACCGCGCGCCGCCGAAAGACATTCGGGCAGCTAAGCGAAATCGTGTAGTCGCCCGTCTGCGACGCAGCGAGGCTGTTGGCGACGATCGTCCATGTGCCGCCGGAGGCCAGCGTGAACGTAATCCGCGAATCGGTGACGCCGCTGGCGATGTCGTCATTCTCCGCCAGCGGAACGCCGGAGGGATCGAGCAGCATCAGGTACGTGTCGAACGACGTCGAGTGCATCTCGATCGTCACTGCGTCGCCGGCGTTTCCCGAGAATTGCCACAAGTGATACTGGCTTCCATCGAACGCTGTGCAATCAGAGGTCGTCAGCGAAGCAGCAGCGGTCGACGAGCAGCTCAACGTCGAGACAGCAGCGCAGTCGGCGCCGAATGAGGGCGCGGCGGAGACGCACGCAAGCAACATGGCGACGAGTGCGCCCCTCACCCGCCGCTTCGCGGCACCACTCGTCGCGAGAGCCTTCTCCCTGCTTGCGGGGAGAAGGTGATCCTGAGCGGAGCGAAGGACCGGATGAGGGGCGATTCTCATGCGTTGCAGTGGGTCGCCGAGCTTCGGATGGCAATCACTTTCAACGCTACGAGCGAGCGGCCGTTGATCAGCTTCGATGTGAAAAGGAACGGCGATACGCGGCTGGCGCTGCCGCCGATCACGCCGTCGGTGAGGTTGGTTGTGTCGCGGTTCGGCCGGCTCGAATAATTTGGATGATTTTTGTATACGAAATCATCTAACGAATCATCGAAGAAGAACTGCGTGGTGACAATCTCGCTGCCGCTGCGCCGGATCGTGGCGTGAATGTGCGTGGTGCGCCCCGAATACCATCCCGGAAAAATCGTGTTGAAGTGCGCCCATCCGCTGCTGTCGGTCGATTGAATGCCGCGAGTGAACGTCTTCGTGCGCGCGAGCGCATTGCCGGGATTGCACATCTGATTGATCGGCGCGGAATAGACGCCGCCGGCATTCGTGTGCCAGATATCGATCGACGCGTTTTCGATCGGCTGGCACGTGTCGGCGTCGACGATGAGAAAACTGAGCAGCGTCGGCAGGCCGACTTCGCCTTCGGTGATGTCTCGGCGAACGAGATTCGCGGCGTAGTAGCAAGGGCCCAATGTCGCCGCGCAGGTCAGCGTGCAGACATTCTTCGTGATGTCCAGCGGCGCGGGAGAGAGGACTTGTCCCCACGCTTTCCCTCTGTCGAATCCGAATCCGACGAGCGCGGCGGACGCCAGTCCTCGAACCATCAAGTCACGGCGATTGATCATCGATCATCGCTAACACAAGCCGCGTGCCAGACGTGCGAGCGGAGAACAGGCAACGGAGCGAGTCAAAATGACCGTGCTTCGAAGTTGAGAAGCCACCGTTTAACGTCGATTCCGCCGCCAAAGCCAGTGAGCGAGCCGTTCGATCCGATCACGCGATGACAGGGAACGATGATCGGAATGGGATTGGCGCCGTTTGCCGCGCCCACCGCTCGCGTGGCCGTCGGGCGGCCGATCGACTTGGCGATTTCGGCGTAGCTGCGCGTCTCTCCGTATGGGATGCACAAGAGCGCGCGCCACACCTCGAGCTGAAACGCCGTTCCGCGCAGCGCGATCCGAACGTCGAAGGTTTTCCGGCGGCCGGCGAAAAACTCGCCGATCTGCCGTATCACGGGCATCAGGCGCTCCTCGTCGAGCGATACCTCATCGGGCGGAGATGCGGGAGGAAACTCGATGCGCAACAACCCTTCCTCGTCCGCGATGAGAAGCAGATTGCCGATCGGAGCCGGCGCGTACGCGTGCCAGATCATTTCACTGTCGTTTTGAATTCGCTCCACGCGCGAAGTGCGGCATCGGCCGCCGGCTTGAGCTTCGCCCAGGCATCATGCGCGTCCTGCGTTGGGGCGGCGTCGGCGCCCTCGACCGCATTCTGAAGACTGGCGAGCTTATCGGCGACGAAGCGGATGCTCGTTTCCGGCGGAGGCGGCGCAGGAAACACATCGCCGGGACCGCCGGTGATCGTTTTGACGCGCTCGGCGAGATCGGGCTTCGACTTGATCAACGCGCTTGCATCCTCGGTTGCCGACGACAGAGCGGCGCGCGCCGCCTCGATTTGTCTCGCCAGCGCGAACTGTCCGACATAAGCAGACCCGGGCAAATTCACACGCGGATCGGGAGCGACGGTCAGGTTCGCCGTTCGCCGTTGGCTGTTGGCCGTGAGTACGACCGTGTATTTTCCCGGCGGCGCCCACACGCCCTCCCCGCCGCCGCGCCGCGTCCCCGCGCCCGCATGGCCGGGGGTGGTCGGGAGGGTGGGGGGCGGCGCGACCCACTCGGGGGCGATCGTCAGCTTCGCGGGGTTCGGCGAGGGCGCCTTATCGGCGCTGGTGTATCTGCGGATGACCGCCCCCTCGGGATCGAGGATGTCGAGCACCACGCTCTCGGCGGGGGCGCGCAGCACATAATCAATGATGGCGCCCGACGGCGGATTCGGCGCCATCGGCTCGTCCTTCGGCATCGGGCTGCCGGTGAAGCCGGCAGGGCGCTCGCGAACGGCGGTCGCAGGTTTGAAGAGAAATGGAGTGGAATCGATGCTTTCACGCAGCGGCGATATGTCGTCCATGACCCAGAATGCGCGGCCGTGCGTGGCGATGACAAGATCATCTCCGTGCACGTCGATATCGCGCACGGACGTGACCGGCAGATTCATCTGCAGCGACTGCCAGTGATCGCCGTCGTCGAATGAAACCGCGACGCCCTTTTCCGTTCCGGCGTAAAGCAATCCTTTGCGCACGGGATCTTCTCGAACGACGTTGACGAACGCCGGAAGGTCGCCGCCGAGCAACTGCCAACTCTTGCCGCCATCGTGAGTGCGGTAGATGTACGGGCGGAAATCGTCGAGGCGATGACGGTCGACCGCGGCGTACGCGGTGTCCGCATCGAAGTGCGATGCTTCGATGATGCCGACCTTCGACCACGATGTTAGGCCGGCCGGCGTGACATTCTGCCAATGCGCGCCTTCATCGCGCGTACGCCAGATCAGACCGTCGTCGGTGCCGGCCCAGATGTCGTGGTCGGCCTTACGCGACGGCGCGATCGCGTAAATCACGCCCTGCCTCGGCCCGGGTTGCGCGCGATCGGCCGCGGTGATCGGATCGAGATTCGCCGGCGTTCCCGGGTCCTCATGCGTCAGATCGGGACTGATGAGGGTCCAGTGATTCCCGCCATCTTCGGTGCGGAAAAGCCGTTGATTCGAAAAGTACAGCACGCGCGGATCGCGCGGCGAAAACACGAGCGGCAGCGTCCAGGTGTGGCGATCGTTGCCGGGATACGCCAGCGTTGGATCGATCGACTGAGTCTGCATCGTCCGCAGATCGAGCCGTTCCACACGGCCGCCATACAAGATGTTCGAGTCCCTCGGATCGGGCGCCAGGTTGTCGCTCTCACCGCCGGCGGTCGTCTCACGGAAATGTCGTATGTTAATTCCATCGATTATATTCGTATGACTTGGCACGCCGGCCGCGCCGGAATCCTGCTGCGATCCGTAGACCCAATACGGAAACTGGTTGTCGGTGATGACGTGATAGAACTGGCCGGTCGGTTGGTTGAACCAGGAGCTCCAGGTCCGCCCGCCGTCGACGGACACCGTCGTGCCCTGATCGACGCCGAGGATTCGGCGATCGGGCACTTGGGGGTCGATCCAGAGCGAGTGGTAGTCGTCGCCGCCCGGCGCGCCCTTCACCGGAACAAATGTCCTCCCGCCGTCTTCGGAACGGTAGACATTCACGTTGATCGAATAGACGACGTCGGGATTTTTCGGCTCGACGGTGATTCCGCCGAAGTACCAGCCGCGCGACCAGACTCGCTGATCGCTACTCGTGCGCGTCCACGTTGCGCCGGCGTCGTCGGAGCGATAGATGCCGCCTTCCGGCGCATCGACGACGAGGTAGATGCGCTGCGGCATTGAAGGAGCCACCGCGATTCCGATGCGGCCGGGCTCCGTTTGATGGCGGATAGACGCTCCACGGCGTTCGCCGCGTCTGCCACAGCGCCGCGTAGATGACCTTCGGATTTCCAGGCTCGAATGCCAGATCGATTGCGCCGGTGTCGTTGTCCCACTTTGTCATTCCGAGCCGCCCGTTCGACTCGCGCCTGCGGCGCTCGCTCAGGGCAGGCTCCGACGGCGAGGAATCCCCTGCACGACCACCCAGAATCTTGTTCCACGTTTTGCCGCCGTCGGTCGAGCGAAACACACCGCGCTCCGCGTTCGCAGCGTACGGATGGCCGAGCGCGGCGACATAGACGACGTCAGGATTGTCCGGATGAACGATGATGCGGCCGATCTGCTGCGAATCCGTTAGGCCGATGTGGGCCCACGTTTTTCCGGCGTCGGCCGACTTGTACATGCCGTCGCCCTGGGCGATGTCCGAGCGCATGTCCGCTTCGCCGGAGCCCACGTAGATGGTGTTGTGATTCGAAGGAGCAACGGCCAGCGCTCCAATCGTGCCGATCGGCTGGGAGTCGAAAATCGGCTGCCAGGTGCGGCCGGCGTCTCGCGTCTCCCACACGCCCCCGTTGACGCTGCCGAAGTAAAAGTGCTCCGGCTCTCCGGGAACGCCGCTGACCGCGAGAACACGGCCCGCGCGAAACGGTCCGATGAGCCGCCACTTCAGATCCTGAAAAAAAGCTGGATCGACGGCGGCGACAGCGCTCGACACACCGAACAAGAATGTGAAAAGACATCGCATGCGGCCGAACATATCATTCGACGATTGTGAGCAGTTTCCTCATCGCTAGCGGCGGCATCTTCTGCCTCCTCGGTGCTCTCCACGCCATCTTCACAGGCGTCGGTTTTCTTCACCCCGTGAATCCCGATTTGATCACCGGAATGCGTTCAACGGGTCTCAGGCTGTCGCGCAATCGCACAAACATGTGGGATGCATGGCTGGGATTCAATTTCAGCCACGCCGTTGGCTTGATTCTTTTTGGCGTGATCTGCACGCAGACCGCGGCGAGATCGACGATGCCGCTCCTCGTTGCTGTCGCAGGCGTCTATCTGCTTCTGGCGCTTCGATTCTGGTTCTAGGCGCCTGCGATCGCGATCGCCATCGCGACCTTATGTCTGCTCTTCGCGTGGCTGCTGTAGTGTAGGGCCGGCTTCAGCCGGCCCACACACAAGAATCAGTAACGATCGTCGTTACGGCCATCGTAGGGGCCGCCGTCATAGCCGTACGGTGCGCCGCCGCGGATGTCCGCGACGTTGAACGCGTCGAATACGCCGGCGCGATTCCACACGCCGCTAAGATCGACGTAGTCACCCGGACGGAGACTGCCGAGCCGCGGATCGTTGCCGCGGAGAACGACAGTAACGAAGCTGCCCGACACATCGTCGCGCAACACAGCCGTGCCGCGCCGATAGTCAACGCTTTCGACGACGCCGTGGATATCACCAGCGGTCGAGTATGCATATGGACCGACGTCATAGGCGTTGTAGTAGCCGAGCGGATCCCAGTAGCCGCCGAGGCGGACGCCGAGACCGACGCGGAGCGGGAAATGCGCCCAGCGATCCCCCCCGATGAAGAATGGATACGGTGCGCCGCCGATCCAGACGCGGAAGCCGCTGTTATAACGCTCGACGCGGTTCACGCGGCCGGAGTAGTACCGGCTTTCATTGCGAATTGGAGCGCGGTTATACGACTGCGACCGAGAAGAGCCTCGGTTATCGAATCGCTGCGATTCCACTCGTGGCTGGTTGTACTGCAGTGAACGGTTGTACGCCTGCGCGCGATCGAAGCGCTGAGTCGATTGCGTCTGCGAGCGGTCGTAGCGCTGCGTCGATTGCGCCTGCGAGCGGTCGTAGCGCTGCGTCGGCTGCGTTTGCGTTGGCCCTTGCGAGCGATCCCAGCGCCGCCCCTGCTCGTTCTGCGTCCGATTGCTGCCGCGATATTGCTCCGTTGAATCGTTGCGATGCTGCTCTGTTTGCGCCGCCTGCGAATCGTTACGCGTCTCGGCGCGATGACGATAATCCGCGAAAGCGGACGTTCCCGACAGCAGCAGAACGGCTGTCGTGCCGGTGAAAAGAGCGGTTAACTTCCTGGATTTATTCATCTTATCTCCCTGAACCCATGGACAACTGCTCAGCTTTTATCGCAACCCGCGCGCCAACACTTACAATCGCACTGATGAAGCGAATCGTGCCGCTCCTTTTCTGCACGATTGCCGCTTCCGCGTCCGCTCAATCCTTTCAATTCAATGGCTTCATCAGCGCGCGAGAGATCTATGTCAAAGCGCAGCCCTCGTGGACGCAGGGCGGATTCGGACGCTTCGATGTCGGAGCGGCGAATGCCGACGATCATCGCTACGTGAATATCGATGTTGCGCAGCTCGGGCTCGATTGGTCGCCGGCGACATGGCTTCTGCTTCATGCCGATGGTCTCGCGCGAAAAGAGCAGAGCGGCACAGTCGGGCGCCATGCCGGCATCGTGCAGGCGTTTGTCGATCTCCATTCCGAGCGGCTGAAGCTGCGACTGCGTGGCGGTGCGTTCTGGCTTCCGACATCGCGAGAGAATGTCGATCCGCTCTGGACGTCGCGCTACACGATCACATTTTCCGCGCTGAACACGTGGATTGGAGAAGAAGTGCGGCCCGTCGGCGCTGATCTTCAGTTCTCGCCGAGCTTCTACTTCTCCCTCGGCGCCACAGCCTTTCGCGGCAACGACACGATGGGAACGCAGCTTTCGAACCGCGGCTGGGCGTTTGGCAATCGCCTGAGTGTCTACGGCGAGAAAATCGCGCAGCCGGACGGTGAGTCGCCGCAACTGGCAATCGGCACGGATCTCGATCACAAAAACGGCTACTCGGAACGCATTCGCGTGTCGCTTCCCGAACGCGCGATGTTGCAGGTGACGCACCTCGACAATCGCGCGGAGATCGGATCGAATTACGACGGACAGACGCCGTGGCTCACAAAGTTCGACATCGTTGGTGGTGAGATCGGATCGACTTCGCCAACCACGGCTGCGGTGGAGTGGATGTCTGGCTCGACCGCTGTCGGTTTCCCCGGCGGCACGTTCACAATGAATTTCGACACTGCGTATCTGCTTGTGTCGCAGAAGAGCGGACCGGATCGATGGACCGCGCGTGTGGAGCGCTTCACCACTCGGTCTCGGAAGCGAACAACAAATGATCTGAGCCGCGAGGATGGTCACGCATTCACCATTGCCTGGCTGCGCGAAAGCAGCCCGCATGTGCGCAGTGGCGTCGAATA
>QHVY01000383.1 GCA_003223695.1 Acidobacteriota bacterium | reverse complement strand
AGTTCATGCGCTGGGGAATTCTGTACGACTGGTCCAAAGAGCTGGCGTCATGCGAGCCGGAGTACTACCGCTGGAACCAGTGGCTTTTTCTGCAGCTTTACAAACGCGGTCTGGCGTATCGCGGCAAGGCACCGGTCAACTGGTGCCCGACCGATCAGACCGTACTGGCGAACGAACAAGTCATCGACGGCCGCTGCGAGCGCTGCGGATCGGAAGTGGTGCAGCGTGAGCTCGAGCAGTGGTTTCTGAAAATCACCGCTTACGCCGACCGCCTCGATGACGGACTCGATCAGCTCGAACAGTGGCCGGAAAGAGTGAAGGTCATGCAGCGAAACTGGATCGGCCGGTCCGTCGGCGCCGATGTCGAATTTCCGATCCCGTCACTCGGAAAAACGATTCGCATCTTCACCACGCGTCCGGACACGATCTACGGCGCGACGTTCATGGTTCTGGCGCCGGAGCATCCGGATGTGGCTGCGCTGATCGCTGATGCATCGGATCGCGCGGAGCTCGAACGTTGGATCGAGAGCGTTCGCTGTCAGAGCGCACTCGAGCGCCAGGAGGCCGGCAAGGAAGGGCGATTCAGCGGGAAGTACGCGACCAATCCGTTCACGAAGGAGCCAATTCCCATCTGGCTCGGCAACTTCGTGCTGTTGCAATACGGCACCGGCGCGATCATGGCCGTGCCCGGACACGATCAACGCGATTTCGAGTTCGCCAAGCAGTACGACCTGCCAATCCGGATTGTCGTCGTGCCTAACGTAGAACCGGCTCTTAGCCGGTTCGAGTCGGCTGGAGAGCCGGCTCTACGTCAGGCGTTTGTCGAAAACGGCGTCTCTGTTGATTCCGGCGTCATCACCGGCCTGCCGACTCCAAAAGCGATCGAGCGCATCATCGCCGAAATCGGACGATTGGGAATCGGCAAGAAGATGGTTCGCTACCGCTTACGCGACTGGCTCATATCGAGACAGCGATATTGGGGAACGCCGATTCCAGTTTTGTACTGTGACAAATGCGGTATTGTTCTAGTACAAGAAGATCAACTGCCGGTTGTGCTGCCGCTCGATGTGCCGTTCACCGGCCGCGAAGGAAATCCGCTCGCCAAAGATCCGAATTTCGTCAACGCCACCTGCCCGAAGTGCGGCGGCTCCGCGCGTCGCGAAACGGACACGATGGACACCTTCGTCGACTCATCGTGGTACTACACACGATTCATCTCCGCGCGCGATGACAAACAGATCTTCGACTCGCGCCTGGTCAATCGCTGGCTGCCGGTCGATCAGTACATCGGCGGCATCGAGCACGCCATCCTGCATTTGCTTTACGCGCGATTCATCTGCCGCACGCTGTACGACATGGGTCTCGTCAATTTCGAGGAACCGTTCACGCGACTCTTCAATCAGGGCATGATCACCAAAGAGGGCTATCGCGATCCATCGGACAACCTGGCGTGGGTGCCGCTGAACGAGGTGGAGCTGCGCGACGGCAAAGCGTATCGCGGCGGACACGAGCTCGTTCCTGAAATGGGAAAGATGTCGAAGTCGCGATTCAACGTCGTGCCGCCCGACGACCTGATTGCCCGTTACGGCGCAGACACCGAGCGCGTGTACACGCTGTTCATCGCCCCGCCGGAAAAAGAAGCAGCGTGGTCGGACGAGGGCGTCGTCGGTGCCTACCGGTTTTTGGGCCGCGTGTGGAACCTGTGGGAGCGTGTAGCGGCGGGCTTTAGCCCGACGGGCGGCCTGAAGGCCGCCCCTACACAGCTCATTCGCAAAACGCACCAAACCATCGCCGCGGTGACCCAGCGCATCGAGCGCTTCGAGTTCAACACCGCGATCTCGGCACTGATGGAGCTGTCCAACGCGATCACCGACGCCCGCGCTGACGGCGCCGATGTTTCCGAAAGCTACAAAGTGCTGCTTCAGCTTCTGCATCCGTTCGCGCCGCATATCACCGAGGAGCTGTGGGAGATGCTCGGGAATCAGAGGTTCATCCTCACGTCGAGATGGCCGGAAGCCGATCGTGCGCTGATGCAGGAGGACGTCGTCACGATCGTCGTTCAGGTTAACGGCAAGCTGCGAGGTCACGTCGAAGTTCCTAATCCGCCGGCCGAGGAGGTCGTGTTGTCGGCAGTGAGAGGGAATGATCGCATTCAGCAATGGGTCGCCGGCAAACAGATCGTCAAAACGATTTATGTGCCGGGTAAACTGGTGAACGTCGTCGTGCGATGAATAAAATCTTTCTTGTTCTGCTCGCCGGCTGCGGCTACGCGCTCGTCGGCCACAACGTCTCGCTCGATCCGAAGATTCACACAGTCGAAGTTCCGGCGTTCATCAACAAGACGACTCGCGTCGGCCTCGAGCAGCTCGTGACACAGTCGGTTGCTGATGAAATGGTCGCGCGCGGTCGGCTCAAACTGGTCAGCAGCCCAAACGAAGCGGACGCCATTCTGCGCGGCTCGATCGACAGTTTCGGTATTTTCCCGATCGCGTTCAACACGCAGGGACGGGCCACGCAGTATCAGGTTTCGATCACCGCGAACATCGAGCTCGTCGACCACCGGAACGAAGACAAGACGATCTGGAAAAACGATCAGTATCGCTTTGCGGAGAACTATCAGATCGACGTCGCCTCGACGGACGCGGCCGATCAGGAGACGCGCGCGATCACGGCAATCGCCGAGCGTTTCGCCGAGACGCTCGTCACGAACCTGCTGGAGGGTTTCTAGGCGTTCTTCGTTCTTCGTTCACCACAGAGAGGACGGAGAGGACGAAGACTCCGTCCTCTTCGTCCTCTCTG
>QHVY01000382.1:4392-5972 GCA_003223695.1 Acidobacteriota bacterium | reverse complement strand
AACATCGCTGCCGCTGACCCGCAAGTCGTGGTCGCCGCCCTCTTCGTGAGTTGCGTCACACCGCGAATCGGAAATCGCATCAAAACTGCACGCGTTCTGAACAGCATGCCGCGATGGTTTCTTGCGGGATTGGCGGTGGTGGCTAGCGTCGCGCTCGCCCAGGACGTTCCTCGTGTCGAGGAAAGCGTCTCCGTCGGTTACATCATGATTCCATTTACCGTCCTCGGCGAGAAAGGCTCGCCGATCACCGATCTCCGGCGCGCCGAGGTCCGCCTGCTCATTGACGGCAAGCGCGTCCCCAGCGACATGTTCGAGAAATCGTCGAACGCGCCCGTTTCCTTCACCATCCTGCTCGACGCATCAGGATCGATGGCCCTCGCGGGCAAGATGGATGCGGCGCGCGCAGCGATCGGAGCGCTGATCGCTCATCGCCGTCCGGGCGACGACTTCTCACTCTTCGTCTTCGCCGAATCGGAAGCGCGCGAGCTGGTGCCGTTCACTGAGGATGCAGGCGCGATCACGCGAGCGCTGGCGACCGTGACTCCGTACGGTAAGACGGCATTCTTCGACGCCCTCTCGACAATGCCCGAGCGCAGCCGCCTCGGCAAGAATCCATCCCGCGCAATCGTTCTGTTGAGCGACGGCATCGACAATGCGTCGACGCTCACGCGCGCCGATCTCGCGAAATTGTTGCAGGGCGTGGCCGTGCCGATTTATCCGCTCGGCATTCGCGATCCGAACGAGCAGTCGGCCATGGCGCACTCGAAGGAAGAGCTGTCCGATCTCGGCGTTCTCGACGCTGTCGCCAATCTGACGGGTGGCAAGTTGTATCTCGGCAATCAGCCGCAGGAGATCGCCATCGCCGTCGCTCATATCGAAAAAGACCTCCGCGCCCAATATCTGATCGGGTTCGCCCCGACTGGACAGGGTGGGATAAAGTACCGCCACATTTCACTCCAGCTCGCCGGACGCGTTCACGGCGTTCGCGTTCGGGCGGGCTATTTCGGGACTGAGCCCCCTCTGGTTGTACTCAATCGAGAAAGGAAAAAAGGTTAATGATAAAGCTTACGAAATATTTAACACTCGGAGCGATGACCGCAGCCCTGGCGGCATGCGCCACGTCCGGGAGCGTCGAGCAGAAGATCGCCGCGGCGCAGGCGGACACGAATAAAAAGATCGAGTCGATCGAAGGTCAGGTTGAGGATCTGCAGAACAAGCAGAAAGCGACCGATACCAATCTCGCGGCGACGAACGTGCGCGTCGATCAACTGAGCAAGGAAGCCCAGGACGCGTTGAAGCGCGCGCAGGAAGCGGGCGTGCTTGCGAAAGGCAAGGTTGTCTTCCAGCAGACGTTCACCGAGGACCGCGTGCGTTTCAAACTGAATTCGTACGATCTGAGCAAGGATTCACTTTCGGCACTCGATGATTTCGCCGGAAAAGTGAAGGCGCTCAACGAGCCGTACTGGGTCGAGATTCAGGGCCACACAGACGACACCGGCGGCTCGCGCTATAACGACGACCTCGGACAGCGCCGCGCGGATTCGGTGCGCCGTTATCTGTCGCGCCAGGACAACATCCCG
>QHVY01000382.1:0-4373 GCA_003223695.1 Acidobacteriota bacterium | reverse complement strand
GCCGCGCGGAGAACCGGCGCGTGGTGTTGGTGGTTTTGGAGTAGCACAACGTGGGGCCGGCTCTCAGCCGGCCCGGCGCCGGCTAAGAGCCGGCGCTACGTGAACGTCGCCACGACGGGCGCGTGATCGCTGGTACCCACCTCGCGGTACGACGGGCAGGCGGTCGCGCGCTCGGCGAGCGGCTCGCTGGCGAGAACGTAGTCGAGGCGCCAGCCGATGTTCCGCTGCCGCAGATTTCGCCACGGCGCCCACCACGTGAAGTAGTTCTCGTCGTCGGGGTAAAGTTTTCGCGCGACATCGACAAGTCCCTGACCGAGGATGGCTTCAACGAGCTCGCGCTCTTCGGGACGCTGACCGATGATGTTGGGCTTGCGCTCTTTCGGATGCACGTCCATGTCGGTGCGCGCGACATTGATGTCTCCGCAGATCACCAGACGCGTGCCGCCCTCGCGCATCGCGCGCGCGTAATCGATCAGCGATCGCATGAACGCGAGTTTCGCGGCGTAGTCCTTGCCGCCATTGGGCACGTAGACTGACGCGTACACGGTGTCGCCGGCGCGCGCCTGCACGATGCGGGTCTCCTGATCAAACTCCGGATGCGTGAACTGCGGCTCGTCGGGGAACGACTCGCGCCGCAAGTGCAGGCCGACGCCCGAATACGCGCTGGCACCATGCCAGTAACACCAGTAGCCGTTCAGATTGCAGATCGACTCCGGCACCTGCGCGAGAGAAGCTTTCAGCTCCTGCAGGCAGATGACGTCGGGCTGCTCGCGCTCCACCCACTCCAGAAATTGCGCATGCCGTGCGCGGATCCCGTTCACGTTCCAGGTGGCGATTTTCATGTCCCCTCTACGCTCCAGCCTGTCCTACACCGCGGACGCAGCGGCGGGCGCTGTCACGAAATTGCCTGAGCGGAACAGCGGATCTGCCCGGCTTCGTTCCTGCATTCTGTGCCGCCGATGCGCGCCAGGGGGCTAGTGCATCCACGACATCGAGGGAGATCTTATGCGAAAGCTGCTGTTCGTCTTTGCTCTGTTGTTGATTCCCGCTTCACTGTTTGCGCAGGACTGGCGGCGGGGTTATCGCAACCGTCCGTACGCCGACAATTTCTTCGAGCTCAGTCCGTTTGTCGGCTACCGCTACGGCGGAACGATCTACGCCGATCAGACGGCCTTGTTCAACCAGGATGTGGCCGTCAACAGCGCGGCAAACTTCGGCGTCAACTTCGCCATTCCGGTCAGCAATGGCTGGAAGGTCGAGCTGATGGTCGACCGCCAGAACACGCAATTCTCGGGCGGAGGCAACGGGCTGTTTACTCCGAACAATTCGCTGGGCAATTTTGACATCACCTACTTTCAGGGCGGTCTGCAGATCCCCTTCGCCGTCACGCGCTCGGCAACGCCGTACTTCGCTGTCAGCGCGGGCGTCGCCAATCTCGATCCGCGCGTGAGTGGCGCGACATCATCGACCCGTTTCGCGGCCAGCGCAGGCATCGGCGTAAAGGTGCCGATCAATCGCAATGTCGGAATCAAAATCGAAGAGCGCGGATTTTTCACGGCGCTGAGCAACTACGGCGACAACTGCCGCAGCTGCTACTACACGTATAACCACGATCTTTACCAGGGGGAGACGAACTTCGGCGTCTTCTTCCGGTTCTGACGTAGCGCCGGTTCTGACGTAGCGCCGGCTCTCCAGCCGGCGCAAGCCGACTGAGAGTCGGCTCTACGTTCACTGCCACCGGAAAATCTTCAGACCGATCGCAAACGTGACGATGCCCCACACCGCGAGAAGGGCGAGGTGGGGCATCACTTTTGTGAGCGGTGCGGCGTCGTTCATCACCGCGCGCAAGGCATCGTTGAGCATCGTCAGCGGCAGCGCGCGGATGAAGGGCTTCGCGGCGTCCGGAAATCGCTCGTAAGAAAAGAAGACGCCGGAGCAGAGCCACATCGGCATCATGATCAGATTCATCAAGCCGCTGACGCCCTCGAGCGTCCGTGCGCGCGATGCGGTGAGGAAGCCCAGTCCTGAGAACGCGTAGCCGCCGATGATGCAGAGCAGCGCGAGCACGGCGATCGAGCCGTTCACGCGCACGCCGAACACGAGCCATCCGAACGCGACGAGCACCGTGACTTCGACGACCAGAAACATCAGCCGCGAAAGAAACTGCGACATGACGTACTGGCTCTTGCGCATCGGAGTGGCGATCAGCCGCTTCAGCAACTTCTTCATGCGCGCATTCGCGATGGTGAATCCCATGCCCCACATTCCTGTGCCCATCAGGTTCATGCCTAACAGACCGGGAATGAGGAAATCGATGTAGCGCGCTCCCTGCTCATGAACGTACTCGTCGCGCGCCGGCATCACGTCGCGGCGTCCGGCGGCGGATTGCAACGCGTCGTCGGCTTCACGCCGCGCGGTTCGGCCGTCAGGGCTCGTCGGATCGTAGCGATAGATCAACGAGTGCGAGCTGTCGACCACGAGCGAGACCTTTCCGTGACGCAGAGCATCATGTGCTTCATCAGGGTTCAACACGCGCGGCGAGAGCGCCGGCGATCGTTTGAGCGCCGCCGCTTCGCGCGAAGCAGTCGGACCGGCGATGACACCGACAGGAATGCGATCGGGCGCCTTCTCACGGAAGGCGAAGCCCAGCGCGAGCGCAAGCAGCAGCGGAAATCCGAACACCCAGAAGATTGCTTCCGTCTCGCGGAGGAACTCCTTCGTTCGGGCGCTAGTCAGCTCGACGATCGCTGGCCGCACTTTGTCAGACATCGCGCAGCTCCCGTCCGGTCAATGAAACGAAAAGATCCTCGAGCGTCGCCTCGTGCGTCGAAAGCGTGAGCAGCTTCGCTCCCGTTTTTTCCACCGCGGCGAGCAATTGAGGGACCGATTCCGCGAGCGAGTCGACGCGCAGTTGGTACGCGTTTCCGTGCGGCGTGCAGCCGTGGCATCCGGGCAGATTGCGAAGCGTTTCCTCCGGCAGTGGCGGATCGCTGCTGAACTCGATGATGTTGCGCGCCTCGAGCTTGGCGATCAGCTCCTGAGGCGTGCCGAGCGCGATCAGATGGCCGTGATCGACGATCGCGACGCGGTCGCACAGCCGCTCCGCTTCCTCCATGTAATGCGTCGTCAGAAGCACCGTTCCCCCTTTCGTGCGAAAACGCTGCACCACCTCCCAGAGCTGCAGACGGCTCTGCGGATCGAGCCCGGTGGTCGGCTCGTCGAGGAAGAGGATGTCGGGATCGCCGACGAGCGCGCACGCGGCGGCGAGCCTCTGCTTCTGACCGCCGGACAGCTTGCCGACGCGCGCATTCGATTTTTCATCGAGCGAAAGATCGCGGATCAGATCATCGGGCGCGGGTCCCGATCGATAAAACGAGCGGAAGAGATGCACCGTCTCATGCACTGTCAGCTTGTCGCTGAGCTGCGTCTCCTGAAGCGAGATGCCGATTCGCTGGCGCAGCTCGCGCTCGTTTCCCTTCCAGGTGAGGCCGAGGACTTCGACGTCGCCGGAGTCGGGGACGGTGAGCCCCTCGAGAATCTCGATGGTCGTCGTCTTGCCCGCTCCGTTGGGACCGAGTAGGCCGAAGCATTCGCCGTTGTCGATGAAGAGATCGAGGCCGTCGACCGCTTTCACATCGGCGTAATACTTCTTGAGATCGCGACAGGCGATCGCTTGCGTCATGGCCGGCCACATTACACTACGTCGCGAAGTGAAGGCCATCGTCATCGATCATCCCGGAGACGAGAGTGTTCTACACGTTGGAGATGTCGACGCTCCACTGCTCGTAGAGGGCACGATTCGCATTCGTGTTCACGCGACGGCGCTCAACCGCGCCGATCTTCTGCAGCGCGAAGGACACTATCCGCCGCCTCCCGGCGCCTCGCCGATCCTGGGGATGGAATGTGCCGGTGAGGTCATTGAAGTCGCGGACGGCGTGAGTGGATGGAAACGCGGCGATCGGGCGATGGCGCTGCTGCCCGGCGGCGGTTACGCGGAGGAAGTCGTCGCCGATGCCGGCTCGTCGATGCATGTTCCCGACGTCCTCACGTTCGAAGAGGCCGGCGCGATGCCGGAGGTTTTCCTCACTTCGTACTTGAACGTGTTCGAGCTCGCGCGCGCGAAACGCGGCGAGATGCTCCTGATTCACGGCGGCGGCAGCGGCGTCGGCACCGCCGCGACGACGTTAGGCCGCATCGCCGGACTGCGCATCGTCGTCACCGCGGGCTCGACCGAAAAATGCGTTCGGTGTGTGCAGCACGGCGCCGATCTGGCCATCAATTACAAGACTGAAGATTTCGTGGAGCGCGCGCGAGGGGCCGACATCATCCTCGACCACATCGGCGCGCGCTACCTTCCGCGCGATCTGCAGGCG
>QHVY01000195.1 GCA_003223695.1 Acidobacteriota bacterium | reverse complement strand
AAGGAATCGCCTCCGATTCGGGCAAAGCCATTATGTCGATTATAGGTACACTGGCGCCGACATGCCCGGCCGCTACGCCATCGCCAACTGGAAGATGAATCTGCCGCCCGAAGGCATCGATGCATATCTGCAGCGGCTGCGGGCGCCGGACGGCGCCCGCGTCGTTATCGCGCCGCCATTTCCGTACGTAAAAGAGCTGGTCCGGCGAGCCACGGTCGCCGGTCAGAATTGCGCCGACCGGCCCTCGGGGCCGCTCACTGGCGAAGTTTCGGCTTCGATGCTGCGCGATTGCGGCGCGACATTCGTCATCATCGGCCACTCCGAACGTCGCAGCAGTTTCTGCGAGGACGATGCGATGATCGCGCGCAAACTCGCGGTCGCAATCGACTCCGGACTGACGCCGATCCTCTGCGTTGGCGAGGCTCAAAACGTACGCGACAGCGGTGGGGCGGCGACCTTCGTGGCCAATCAGATCAAGCTGTCGGCCGTGCCGCCGCTCGATCGCGCTGCGGAGGTGGTGATCGCCTATGAGCCGGTGTGGGCGATCGGCACGGGCCGCAATGCCACTGGCGCAATGGTCGCGGAGATGGTGACTGAGATTCGCGAGGCGCTGACCCGCTTCTGGCCTGCGCGGCACGCGAAAAATACTCCGATTCTGTACGGCGGCAGCGTCACGCCCGACAACCTTGCCGACCTTTGCGAAAACGGCGACGTCGATGGATACCTAGTCGGCGGCGCCAGTCTTGATCCGCTCAAGTTTTCAATGATTTGCGAAGGTGTCGCAAACCTCGGTCAATCTTGACGGCCGCGGCTGTTTGCTGGAAGAATTCCACGCCGCGACTCGTTAGCAGCACTGCTTCGGAGAATCCATGACAGTACTCCTCGTCGTTTTGCACGTCATCATCAGCATCTTTCTGATCCTGGTCGTTCTCGTCCAGCAAGGGAAAGGTGCCGATCTGGCGGGTGCGTTCGGCGGCGGCGGATCGCAGACAGCGTTCGGCGCGCGCGGCGCCACGACACTTTTGCACAAATTAACGACTACATTTTTCATACTATTTGTTATCACGTCCATGGCTCTCGCGGTTCTGCAGGCGCGTCCGCGAGGCTCGGTCATGAGCGGCACGAAGGCCGCTCCGACGTCGCCGGCAAAGCGATAGCTCTTTGATGCCCAAGTGGCGGAATTGGTAGACGCGCACGTTTGAGGGGCGTGTGGCGAAAGCCGTGCCGGTTCGAGTCCGGCCTTGGGCACCATCCTACCGACCTGTAATTCTCCGCTCGTACTCGGCCGCCCGATCGAGAAACGACTCGATGTTGCGGCCAAGGGACAGCTTCTCTGTCAGGTCCGCCGTCTTGTCGAACTCGCCGCGCAGCCGCTCGGCCTCGGCGAGATAGTAATCGCGCAGACCCACCTCGATTTTGAACTCCGGATATTTCTCCGCCAGTGTGCGCATCCACTCCTCGACCTGACGGCGGCGGTCACGATCGCCATTTCCGCTTTTCAGGTCGTTGATCAGTGTTTCCACCACTCCGGAGAGGATCTGCTGGCGTTGATCCTTGATCTGCTCGGCAGGCATGCGGCGCATCATACAATGACGCGCCGTGAAGGTTCTGATCGCTAATCGAGGCGAAATCGCGGTGCGGGTGATTCGCGCCTGCCGCGAGCTCGGATATTCGACCGTTGCTGTCTATTCGGAGCCGGATCGCGCCGCGCTGCATGTTCTCTACGCCGATCAGGCGATGCCGATCGGGCCCGCTCCGTCGCGGGAGAGCTATCTGCGCATCGATCGCATCATCGACGCCGCGAAGAAAGCCGGCGCTGACGCGATCCACCCCGGCTATGGCTTTCTCGCGGAGAACGCCTCTTTCGCGCGGGCATGCATCGACGAAGGTCTGATTTTTGTCGGCCCGTCCGCGGAATCGATCGATGCGATGGGATCGAAGACCGAATCGCGCCAGCGAATGCAGGCGGCCGGAGTTCCAGTCGTGCCCGGCCTAACAGAGCCTGTCCGATCCTTCGACGAGATCGCCGCGTTTGCGCGCAACGTTGGCCTTCCGATCATGATCAAGGCGAGTGCGGGCGGAGGTGGGAAGGGACTCCGCTTCGTTGAGCGCGAGGATGATCTTCACCCCGCATTTGAACGCGTGACCAGTGAGGCGCAATCATTTTTCGGCGACAGCGCCGTCTACGCGGAAAAATTCATCGCCTCTCCACGTCACATCGAAGTGCAGGTGCTCGGCGACCAACATGGAAATCTACTGCACATTGGCGAGCGGGAATGCACGCTGCAGCGGCGTCATCAAAAAGTCGTCGAAGAATGTCCTTCTCCCATCGTGGATGAAGCGCTGCGGCAAAAGCTCGGCGACATGGCCGTCCGAGCGGCGAAGGCGGTGAATTACTACTCCACCGGCACGATCGAATGCTTGATGGGACCCGATCGGCAGTTCTATTTCCTCGAGATGAATACGCGTCTACAGGTCGAGCATCCGGTGACTGAGATGGTTTGGGGTATCGATCTGGTGAAGGAGCAACTGCGCGTCGCGCGCGGCGAGAAACTGGCCCTGGGCGACATCAAACCGAGCGGCCACGCGATCGAGTGCCGCATTTACGCCGAGGATCCGTCGCGGAACTTCGCGCCTTCGCCGGGATTGATTCGGTACATGAACCTTCCACAAGGTCCGGGCGTGCGTAACGACAACGGTGTCTATTCCGGCTACATCGTTCCCGTGTTCTACGATCCGATGCTGTCGAAATTGATCTGCCACGCTCCGACGCGCGCGGACGCCATCGCTCGCATGCGCCGCGCGCTGATCGAATATCGCGTCGAAGGCATCGAGACGACGATTCCGTTTTTCACTGCTCTCATGAGTCACCCCGATTTCGCTGCCGCGAAATTCGATACCGGCTTTCTCGACCGCAATCTCGCCGAGCTCACGAAAGAGCGCAGCGGAAACGGCAGTGTCGACGCGGCGATCGCCGCCGCGGCGATCCTCGCGTTTGAAGAGTCGCAGCAGGTGCGATTGCCGGAGAACGGCGATTCGCCGTGGAAACACGCCGGGCGGGCCGAAGCGCTGAAGGACCGGTTGTGAAATTCATTGCCCGTCATGCGGGCGAAGAAATTCCGATTGAGGTCGAGCGTCTTGCGAGCGGATATCGCGTTCGCGTCGGAGAGCGCTGGTTCATCGTCGATCTCGCTGAGGCGGGACGTTTTCTGCGGTCGTTTCGCCTCGAGGACGGAACGCAATTGGCGTTGATCCACCATCGCGACGGCACCATGCACGAGATCAGCCTCGCCGACTCCACCGTTCACGTCGACATCACCGATCCGCTCTCGCTCAAGCGGAAGCGTATCGAGGACGAGATGGGAGCGGGAGGCGCGATCAGGGCGCTCATGCCCGGCCGCATCGTTCGCGTGATGGTGCACAAAGGCGACGCCGTGCGCAAAGGCGCGGGCCTCGTCGTTCTCGAGGCGATGAAAATGGAGAACGAGATTCAGGCGCCGACGGAAGGTATCGTCGATGAGGTCTTCGTCGAAGCCGGGCAAACCGTCGAGAGCGGCGCCGAGCTGGTGCACATCGCCGCTCTGTAGGGCACGACTGCGTCGTGCCGAACCGGAATGCGGCACGGCGCAGCCGTGCCCTACAGAAGCATCAATTCGAGAGAACGAGATTCAGGCGCCGACGGAAGGCATCGTCGATGAGGTCTTCGTCGAAGCCGGGCAAACCGTCGAGAGCGGCGCCGAGCTGGTGCACATCGCCGCTCTGTAGGGCACGACCGCGTCGTGCCGAACCGGAATGCGGCACGGCGCAGCCGTGCCCTACAGAAGCATCATCAAATATAATCTCCCTATGGCGTCCACAGACCCGTTCTCACCGGGCGGTGCTCTGCTCAATTACAAAGTTGGGCAGCGTGTCGGCACGTCTGTGTGGCAGGCCGAGGACACGCGCAAGGGTAAAAAGGTCGCGATCAAGCTTTTATCGCGACAATTGCCCAAGGACGCCGCGCGCCGTGAGGCCCTCGTCCGCGACGTCCGCCTCGGCGCTGCGCTCTACCACGCGTCGCTGGTGAACATCCAGGAAGTCGCCCCAGCCGGCGATGCGCTGATTCTTGTCATGGAGTGGATCGACGGGCAGCCGATTTCCGCGCGCGTTCGAAACAAACCGCTCGATCGCACCGAGTTTTTCCGCGTCGCGTATCAGATCGTTGACGCGGTCAAGCTCCTGCACGCGAAGAACATCGTGCACGGAAACATCACGGGCGATTCGATCATCCTCACCGCAAACGGTGGGGCGAAGTTGTGCGGGCTGAATCTCAGCAATCTGCTGCCACGTCAAGGGCAGCCGTCTGCCTTTCAGCAGAAAGGCAACGACGCGCGTTCCGTGTCGTACATGGCGCCGGAGCAGATTACGAATCAGCCGTTAACGCCGCAGACCGACATTTTTTCGCTCGGACTGGTTCTATACGAAGCTGCGACCGGCCGTTTGGCCTATCAAGGCACGAACGCGGCCGAGATCGCGCGCAAAGTCGTTGAGGAGCAGCCGCCCTCGCCAAAGTCCATCAATCCCAACATCGACAACGCGGTCCTCGGCGTCATGGGACGCTGTCTATTCAAAGATGCATTCCGCCGGCATAAAGATGCGAAATCGATGCTCGATGAGATCATGCGCGCGGATCCGGAAGCACAGAAATTCGTTAGCGCGCTCTCGAAGCCTGCCGCCGCTGCACCGCAACAGGCAGGCAAGGCTCGAAGCGCAATTCTTTTTATCGCTGATGTCGCGGGTGAGGCGGACACTAAGGCCGCTGCCCGCATGCAACAAGTTCTAGGTGAGGCAGTGTACTTGTTCGACGGAGAGGTCCTCGATCCATTTGGACCG
The DNA here is from genome assembly GCA_003223695.1 of Acidobacteriota bacterium. Taxonomy (GTDB): domain Bacteria; phylum Acidobacteriota; class Thermoanaerobaculia; order Gp7-AA8; family Gp7-AA8; genus Gp7-AA10. Next base: position 6,492 of record QHVY01000195.1, on the reverse strand, counting down.
CGTTTGATCGCCCAATTGCCCAGCGTCGACGCCGCGCTCGAGGCCGGCCGCAAAGGCGAATTCGATTTTTCTCCCGACCAGCAGGGCGCGAATCCGATTCCCGTCCGCCTTTTGCTACATGCGGGCGAGATCGAGGTTCGCGACGGTAAGGTCATTGGTGCAGCAATCGACAAAGCGATTGAGGTGCTGCAGAACCTTCCGCCGATGAAGCTTTTCATCTCCGAGGAGTTCACAAAGCGCGGCAGAGGAAGCGTGCGTCTGCGCGATAGCGGCGCGAAAGCGGGTGTGAAGCTCTACACAATTGTTCCTGCGGAACCGCCGCCACCGGTTGTCGTCGAGGAAGAGCCGGAGGAGGAAGTCGGAGCCGAGGAAGAAGCTGCTGCACAGGCGGCGATGCTCGCCGCGGCAAAGAAGAAAAAAACGATGATTCTCGCTGCGGTGGCGGCAGTCGCTGTCGTCGTGCTTGGCGGCGCGGGCATGCTGCTGTTCTCGAAATCAAAGGGCGACCACACTCCTGTAGCAACCACGACAACGAAGGGTGTTCACGTCGAGAGCGGACCGAAGGGCATTTTCCTGCAGCCGTTCGCTGTCGAAGGAACGGATCCGACGCTTGCTGATCGCGCAAATCAAGTGCGGCTCACGACGATTGAAATGCTGCGCGCCATTCCTGATGTGCGCGTCGCGGACAATCCCGGGCCGGACGTGACCGCATTCACGGCAACGATTCGCGGCGGAACAACCGGCCCGGAGATCGTCACGGGATCGACGGCCGTACCGATGCTAGACGCGGCGAGCGGCATCCAGACCGTCGTGCAATTCGTCTCGAAGCAGCTCGGCTTGCCGCAGCGTACACCATCGACGGCCGCCGCCTACAACGCGTTTGCCGATGCAGTCGTCGCGAATGCGGCGAATGATCCCGCGAAAACCGAGACATCGTTGCGAGCGGCAATCAAAGCGGATCCGAATCTGATGCCCGCGCAGTTGATGGCCATGCGCTTTTTCACCGCTCGAGGCAAAGAAGCCGACGCGGTTGCGGCCGCGAAACGCGTTCTCGCCACCGATGCGGCGAATCTCGATGCGGCGAGAATGGTCGCGCGATCCGGTCTGAAAACAGGCGACCTTCCGTCTGCAATCGGCGGCTACGCAGCCATTCTCCGCAAAGATCCGTCGGATCTCGAGGCGCTGAACGTCGTCGGCCGCTACGCCTGGTCGGCAGGTGACACCGCAAAATTCAACTCAGCGCTGCAGCGGCTGTCCACCACACCGGCTGCGGCAAGTATTCAATCCCCGGACTTGCTGTTGGCAAATGGCAAGATCGACGATGCGGTGCAGAACTACTACACGGTCGAAGAGAAAGTCCAGAACAATCCCGCGCTCGCTTTGAAAATCGGGAAGCTCGCGGTGCTCCGCCACTCCACGTCGATTGCCGAGCTGGAGCTGAAAAAGCTGCAGGAGAGCGATCCAAATTACGGGCTGCACATTCTGAAGGCCTATCTCGCCGCGCAATCCGGTGCCAAGGCCGATGCGGACAACGAGCTGAAAGCGGCGCTGGCAGGGTCGAAACCTGGAGATGACTACTTCACGAACGTAGCCGAGGTGGCAGTGATCAGCGGCGATTCAAAGGGCGTCCTCGACGCGCTGCAAAAGGCAGCCGCCCGCAAGGAGCCGACCTCGAGTTACATCCTTTCCAATCCGCTGTTTGCCTTTCTGCAGAGCGATCCCGATTATCAGAAGCTTCGCGAGCAGATCGTGGCGCAGCAGAATGAAGTTCGCACGGCTCTTGCGAGCGTGCCACTCTGATGATTGTCAGCGCAAGGCTCACATTCTCTGCCGCGCACCGCCTGGACAACCCGAAGTTCGATGCGGAATGGAATCGCCGCACATTCGACAAGTGCAACAACCCTGGCGGTCACGGCCACAATTACATCCTGCAGGTCAGCGTTCGCGGCAAGATCGATCCGGAAAGCGGAATGGTCATCGATCTGGCGAAACTGAAAGAGATCATGCGCGAGCGAATCGTCGATCGCGTCGATCACCGCAATCTGAACGCGGATGTCGATTTTCTGGGCGGCATCAATCCCACGGCGGAGAATCTCGCACGCGCGTTCTGGCAACAGCTCGCGCCGGCAATCACGCAGGGCTCGTTGTACGAAATCATGCTGCAGGAGACGGAGAAGAATTCCGTCGTTTATCGCGGAGAGGATGAAGAGAGTTGATCACCACAGAGAGGACGGAGGGGACGAAGATGTCTCCGTCTTCTTCGTCCTCTCTGTGGTGAAAGAGGGATTGCAATGAACTACGACTTGGCCATCATGGCGCTGGAAGGACTCGCTCGCGCGCCGCTCACTCTCCGCATCGACAACGGATCGGTGATCATCGAGGGGCCGCAGGCGTCGTTCAAGGAGCTCGCGCGCCTCTGCCTTCTCATCGGTGGGGGACAGGTGAGCGACGACTCATTCGAGCTGCAGCCGGGTGTGCACGTGACCAGCGGCTCTCCGATGCTGAGATTGCGGGCACGTTAGTTCACCACAGAGGCACAGAGGACACAGAGAAGCCTCTGTGATCTCTGTGTCTCTGTGGTGAAGTTCAACTTTCGTAATCCGGGCTGTACGTCACCAATTCATTGAGAAAAATGGCGCGCTTGCGCTGCGTGTCGTCGTCGATTTCCAGCAGATCGCGCAGCGAGATCATTCCAACGAGAGTGCCCGCATCGACGACTGGCAAGTGGCGGCAGCCGATCGAATGCATTTTCTGCAGCGCATCGTTGAGGTCATCGCCCGGCCTGCCGACAACGAGATCTTTGGTCATCACTTTCACCACGGACGTTTTCTCCGGATTCAGCCCTGCGGCGACCACACGCTTCATGAGGTCGCGCTCAGAAAAGATCCCGACCAGCCGACCCGAGTCGAGCACGGCCACCGCGCCGACATTTTTGTCGCTCATCATCTTCGCCACGTCGCGCACAGTGTCCGATGATTTCACGTGAAACAGCGGATGTCCCTGAATGATCTCGCCGATCGTCTTCATACGGTCTCCTGTACGGCCATCCCTGCGGCGCGTTTGCGGGCCACGTTGCCAAGGCCATCATACGCCGCGTATTTGTAGGCGTCGCTGAGCGTCGGGAAATTGAAAACGCTGTCGATAAATGCATTGATCGTTCCGCCGAGCTGCATGACGATCATCCCGATGTGCAAGAGCTCGGAAGCGTTCTCACCGACTATGTGCACTCCTAGGAGCTTGAGGGTATCGGGATCGAAGATCAGTTTGATCAATCCCTTTGTGTCGCCGATGATCTGACCTCGCGCGTTGTTGCGGAAGTAGGCGCGACCCGTCTCATGGGGCAGCGACTTTTCCCGGCATTCATCCTCTGTTAGGCCGACCGTCGACAGCTCGGGAATCGTGTAGATGCCATACGGCAGCAGCGCGGCCACCTTCGTCTTGTACTTCAGATCGAACGCGTGCACCATCGCCACTCGCGCCTGTTCCATCGACGTCGACGCGAGCGCAGGGAATCCAATGACGTCGCCGGCTGCGTAGATGTTCGGCACGCTCGTCTGATAGTACTCATTGACCAGCACCAGACCGCGGTTGCCGGTCTTCACGCCGACTCCTTCAAGATTCAAATCCGCGACGTTGCTGCTGCGGCCAGCGGCGTAAAGCACGTTGTCGGCAACGACGCACATGCCATTGCGCAACGTCATCGAGACTTTCCCATCGCATTTCTCAATCGCCTGCACCTCGCATGCGAGATGGAGCGTTACGCCCAGGCGCGTCTGCATTTCACCGAGGAGAATGCGGACGATTTCCCGGTCCATGTGCGGCAGCAGCGTGGAGCGCGCGTCGACAAGATGCACTTCGACGCCGAGCGCGGCGAAGATCGACGCATATTCGCAGCCGATGACGCCGGCGCCGATGACCGCCAGGCTCGCAGGAATTCTGCCGATCTGCAGGATCGTGTCGCTGTCGCAGACGCATTCGTCATCGAATGGCACGGTGGACGGACGGTAGGGCGACGAGCCGGTGGCGATGAGGATGATCGTCCCTTCGACAATGGTGTCGCCAACGGCTATCTGCGTTGGCGTTATGAAGCGAGCGACGCCTTGATAGCGGTCGATTTGATGCCGCCGCAGATTCTCGTCAATGCGCTGCCATTCTTTTTCCAGCACGTGCTGCTTGCGGTACATGAAATCGTCGATCGTCACGCTCTTCATCGTGACGTCCATGGCTTGCGTGAACCCGCGCTGGCGAAAACCGGAAAGGTGCAGCGCCGACTCGCGCAGTGTTTTCGACGGGATCGTGCCCGTGTTCACGCAAGCTCCGCCAGGAACGGGCTCGCGTTCGATCAGCGCAACGCGTTTGCCGAAGTACGCGGCCTGCGCCGCACCTTTTTCTCCCGCGGGGCCGGAGCCGATGACGATCAGATCGTACATCAGTACGTGATCAACGAATGCACAGGAATCCCGTTCAATTTCGTCCGCCCGTTTAGAAACGACAACTCGATCACTGTCGCCACTCCGACGAGATCCGCGCCCGACTCCTGTACCAGACACGATGCGGCTGCTGCGGTGCCACCGGTCGCCAGGACATCGTCGATGAGCAGCACGCGATCGTCGTTCGTCAGCGCGTCGTCATGAATCTCGAGCGCGTCGGTTCCGTATTCGAGGACGTATTCATTGCGCCGCGTTGTCCACGGCAGCTTGCCTGGTTTGCGGATGGGAACGAATCCGGCGCCGAGGAGCTGCGCGACGCAACTTCCGAAGATGAATCCGCGCGACTCGATCGCCGCCACTCGCGTGACTTTCTTTTTGCGGAAGGGCTCGGCGAGCGCTTCAACCGTGAACTTCAGCGCTTCCGGCGCGCGCAGAAGCGGTGTGATGTCTTTGAAGATGATTCCCGGCTTCGGAAAATCGGGAACGTCGCGAATGTAGGTTTTCAGATCCATCAGAATTTGACGTCGAAATCAGGCAGCTTTCCGCTGAAATCCCTCGTCTCCTGATCGATCTTCGTCACCTCGGCATATCGCGGACCTTCTTTCAACTCCTCGATCCATTCGTCGATCGCACTTTTCTCGCCTTCGACGGTCGCGTCGACCGAGCCGTCACGATTGTTCTGGATAAAACCCTTGAGTCCCAGTCGGCGCGCCACCCGCGTCGCAAAGAAGCGGTAGCCGACACCTTGCACCTTTCCGTGAATGCGGATGTGTCGCTGCTCCTTCGGCATTGCCCGAGGATTCTATGTCACCACAGAGCGCACAGAGAACACGGAGACGTCTCTGTGATCTCTGTGGCCTCTGTGGTGATCATCTTCTATGGCGCCGCCGAACCGGCTTTTTCTTCGCCGGGGCGGGGGGCGGTGGGGCGGGTTGGGGGATGGGGCGGGCGGCGATCTCGTCGACGCGCTGGCCGAGCGCGGCGATCTGCTTCTGCTGGGCATCGGATGCTGCCCGCAATGCGTTGAGATTGGCGACGAGTTTGCGTCGCTCGTTGTCTTCGAGTGACGAAAGTGCCACCGTCGCTGCTGCCGCCGCGTCGGTTCTCGGATATTGCTGAACGATCCGCGACAGCGACGCACGCGCCCGATCGTTCTCACCGTCGGCGATCTGCCGCCGAGCCGTTTTCATCAGCGCCGCCGCTTGAAGGTCGTTCGGGACGGTGAGCACGAGGTAAAGGACGACGGCACCAATGGCCATGGACACGATCGCGGTGACGATCAGGAGCGTGCGGACGCGCACGATCTACTCCTTCCAGCCGTAGCGTCCGACGAGCGGGACGAACTCCGCCGTGCCGCAGTCCTCGATTTGCACGCCCGTTCCCACGCGGCGGACGCGCGCCAGCCGCTGCCGATCGCCCGAACCGATTGGCAGGACCATGATGCCTGTGCGTGCCAGCTGCTGGACCAGCGGCTGCGGTACTTCCGGCGCTGCAGCGGCGATGATGATTCGATCAAACGGCGCCTGATCGGACCATCCAAATGTTCCATCAAAAATCTTCATGGTAATATTGGTGATTTTCAGCGTCTTGATCAAATCCATCGCGCGCTGGGCCAGCTCGCTGACGCGTTCGATGGAGAACACTTTTGCAGCGAGCTTCGACAGCACGACCGCCTGATATCCCGTTCCCGTGCCAACCTCGAGCACTTTTTCCTTTCCGCTGAGGTCGAGCAGCTCGATCATGCGCGCAACGATGTACGGCTGCGAAATCGTTTGATTGGCGCCGATCGGCAGTGCGCCGGGCCCATAGGCTTTGCTCGCCACCACCGGCGCCACAAACAGATGCCTGGGCACCTCGCGCATCGCCTGCAGAATGCGGGTGTCGGTGATTCCCCGCGCAGCGACGTGACGGTCGACCATCAATGCGCGCAGATGCGCGAAATCAAGCTCGTTTGGAGATGCGGTCAAGAAGTCCCTCGAGCGGCTTCAATCGCGAAATCGAATCGTGGTGCGTCAGATCGAGATGCAGCGGCGTGATGGAGACGAATCCGTTTTGCACTGCT
>QHVY01000194.1:16897-20461 GCA_003223695.1 Acidobacteriota bacterium | reverse complement strand
TGTACGAATTGCACACGCAGCTCGTGATTGCGAACGGCTCGGATTTATGACTCAGGAAGCGACAGGGGGACTGATACTGCAAATGCAGCGCGTGGGTCTGTTGCTCAACGGAACGTTGCGTCGCCTTAGACGGGCCCCGGACCGCGAGCCACGATGCCTAAATCCCCGTGACCCGCACCACTTCCTCGAAGCTCGTCGTTCCCTCGGCCAGCTTGCGTAGCGCCGATTGACGTAGCGTGCGCATGCCGCGCTTGATGGCCATCTCCTTGATCTTCAGAAAATCTTCGGAGCGGTCGACGAGGTCGCGAATGGCGTTGTCGATCGACAGACGGATGCAGCCCGCGCCTTCCTTGACGATGATCCGCTTGCCCGCGGGCGCCTGCAGGTTGAGCATCACCGCTTCTTCGTGCGTCAGCGGCCGGTTGCGCTTGCAGTCCTCGCAGATTTTGCGGACGAGGCGCTGCGCCATCGCGCCGATCAGCGTGGAGGAAATCAGGAACGGCTGGATGCCGAGGTCGACCAGACGGGTGACGGAGGTGGCGGAGTCGTTCGTGTGCAGCGTCGAGAAGACGAGATGTCCGGTGAGCGCGGCTTGCACCGCGTTCTCCGCGGTTTCGGCGTCGCGAATTTCGCCGACCATGATGATGTCGGGATCTTGCCGAAGGATGGTGCGCAACGCGGCGCCAAAAGTGATGCCGATCTTCGACTGCACAGACGTTTGATTGAATTCTTCGTGCACCATTTCGATAGGATCTTCGATGGTGGTGATGTTGATTTCCGGCGACGCGAGCGTCTTCAGCGCTGAGTAGAGCGTGACCGTTTTGCCCGAGCCGGTAGGTCCAGTCACGAGGATGATTCCGTGCGGCCGCTGAATCCAGTCATTGAAGATCTTCAGCTCGTCCTCGTAAAAACCGAGACCGGAGAGATCGCGGAGCATGACGTCGGGATCGAAGATGCGCATGACCATTTTTTCGCCGAAGGCGGTCGGCAGCGTTGACACGCGCAATTCGATTTCTTTTCCGGCATGATCCGTTTTGATGCGGCCGTCCTGCGGACGCCGCTTCTCTGCGATATCCATCCGGCACATCGTCTTCAGCCGCGACGTGATCGCCAGGTTGACCAGCTTCGGCACGCGCTGGATCTCATGCAGAACGCCGTCGATGCGGAAGCGGATGTTCGCGTGCTCGCGCTTCGGCTCGATGTGAATGTCCGACGCGCGCGAATCGTAAGCGTGCTGCAGTAGGAAATCGACCGCGTTGACGATATGCGCGTCGCTCGCCTCGATCTCCGCGCCCGATTTCAGTTTGACGTATTGCTCGAGGTTGCTGAGATCGATCGCGCCGCGGCTCAAATCGCGTTCGGCTTTGGTGACCGAGGCGCGGAAGCCGTATTGCTCGTTGATGACACCCATCACGTCCGATTCAGCGGAGACCACGGTCTCGATCTCCTGCTTCACCATCTGCTGATAGCTGTCGAAGGCGACGGTGTCGAACGGATTGACGACCGAGACGATCAGCTTTCCGTCGCGAATGGCGACCGGAACCATCTGGTGCTTGCGCGCGAACGGACGGGAGATCTTCGCCTCGATCATCTCCACATCGAGCTTCAGTGGATCGATCTTGAAGAAGGGCAGGTGCGCGTCTTCAGCAATCAGCCGCGCGAGGAGGAAATCATCGATGCGCGTGCCGTTGCCGCTCGCGTCGGTGAGATTCATCGCCGCCAGCGCTTTGAACGGGCTGGTGTCCTCTTCCGAACGTGATTTGGACGAGCGCGACTGGGTGCGAAACTGCTGCTTGTCGAGCGCTTCGACCTCTGCGCGCTGCTTCTCATCAATGAAGCCGGCGTTGAACAGCAGTCCGCCAAGGTACGAGACGGTAATCTCGCGGGATTTCCGGTGCGAGGCAATCGGAGTAACGGTCATAAAGAATGTTTAATGTTGAATGTTAAATGTTGAATGCGGACCGGGGGTCAAGAATTTCATTCAACATTTAACATTCATCATTCAACATTCCTCGTCACTCTCGAACCTCCAACAGAAACCCCTTCAGGTATTCCCCTTCCGGACAATAGATTGAGACCGGATGATCCGCTCCGGCTGTGAGCCGCCGCACGAACGAAATGCGCCGTCCGGCATCGAGCGCGGCGGCGAAAATGACCTTCTGGAAAAGGTCGAGCGACATGTGGCTGGAGCAGGAGAACGTGAGCAGGAACCCGTCACGTTCGAGAAGCCGCATCGCGTACAAGTTGATGTCCTTGTAGCCGCGCGCGGCGCGGTCGACTTCCACTCTCCGTTTCGCGAATGCCGGCGGATCGCAGACGATCAAGCCGAATCGCTCGCCGCTTGCCGCTTGGTGGCGCACATGCGCGAACGCATCGGCGACCGTGAAACGAGCGATGGTCGACGAGCCGTTCAGATCGTGATTGCGTTTCGCCTGATTGATGGCCAGGTCCGGCAGCGTAGACACCGAATGCTCCGGTGTAGGAAAAGAGATTGAGCATCCGGCGCCCGGGAGCCAGCGATTGGGCGAGCGTCCGATTCTCGCGCTGATCAAGAAAAAATCCGGTTTTCTGTCCAGATGCAGGATCGACTTCGAATCGAAGTCCGTTCTCCAGAATCGTCGTCGCTGGTGTGCCTTCTCCGATCGCTTCCGGTTCGGTGGCGAGCTGCTCGAGACGGCGAGCGGGCATGTCATTGCTCAGATAGATCAAACGCGGATTCAATGCCCGGCGGATTGTGTCGAGGATCATCGGTTTCAGCCGCTCGATCCCGGCATTCGCGATCTCTGCTACGACCACATCGTTGTAGAGATCGATCACCAAACCACTGAGATCGTCGCCATCGGCATTGATCATTCGAATCGCGTTCGTGTTCGGGCCAAGGAGCCGGCGACGTCGGGCGATCGCCGCGTCGATGCGCTGGGCGATCAGCTCGGCCGTCAACTCGTCCTGACCAAAGGTGAGCGCGCGAAGGCGGATCTCCGAGCGGGGCGAATAGAATCCCGACGCCAGCCGTACGCCGTTGACGTCGAAGAGGTCTCCGATCGCCGCTTCCGGCGGCCCACCCTCGGCTCCGATGGCGCCAGCGAAGATCCACGGATGGCGGTTTGTGACCACCCGCTCCTTGCCTCGCTTCAGCGTCAGCCGTTTTCGATTGCTCAAAAGAAAAATTTCGTCCATCGGAACTCTTATAATGAGCCTGATGCCCGCGATCCGCGAGAAGCGCTTTCACACTCGATGTCAGGAAGAGGTCTACCGGGAGGTCAAGGCCCACCTCGCCGAACTGGTCGACGAGTATTTCGATGACGCTGAGCATTGCGACTTCTATTTGAAATATGGATCGACAGTCCTGGAGATCTCGATTGATCCTTATGAAGAAGATGATGCGGTCATCGAGGTCCTCGCATTTTGCGTGCAAGGTGTCGAGCCATCGTTCGAGATGATGCGCGACCTTCTCCGCCTGAACTCCGAAGTCCCCCTCGGCGCCTTCAGTCTGGTGGGCAAAGATATTTTCTTTTCCCACTCATTCCTCGGCCGGCGCATGCGGCCGGAGCAGTTCATCGCCTC
>QHVY01000194.1:0-16880 GCA_003223695.1 Acidobacteriota bacterium | reverse complement strand
CTGGAGTGCATTCGCAGCCGGGCGCTGCGGCGTCCCGAGGTAGCGTCGAAAGCCGAGCAAAATTGACACAGGGGGAGCGGCATATCCCTTGCTGTTTGAAAGCGGTATGAGGATGAGAGAGGGAATGCAGGCGACGATCGTCGCTGTGGCGCTTGCGGCGCTGCTTTGCGGCTGCTACGGCGGCCGGGAAGGAAGCGCCGCCGAGGAGCAGGTTCCGAAAAAGAATCCGATTGCGTCGGATACGACCACTACTCCGCAGCAACAGGCTGAAGTCAATCCAACCACGGAGCTGAAAGCGATCAGTCCGGCAATTCCGGTCTACGCCGGTGCGCGATATCGCGATGACCTCACGCGGCGAGACTCAGTGATGATCAAGAATCAATATGGCGCAGGTGCCGAGGTGATCACGCTCGCGACGGACGATTCTTTCCCTCAGGTCTATCACTACTACACGACCTACCTCGCGCAGTTCCGCGCGTATCCTCCGCAGCCGCCGTTTCCCCCGCCGCAGAACTGGCGCACGCTGGAAGTGCAGTTGAATCAGGCGATGCAGGATCCGTTCATTCCGGGCGATACGCTCAAATCGCAGGACAAACAGGTGACGCTGCAGGTCGCGGAGACCGAGGCGGAACCGAAGACCGTGATTCGCTACATCATCACGCCGGCAGCGGCGGGCGGACAGAAGGTGGCCGCGAAGTAGGTTGTCAGTTGTCGGTTGCTGGTTGTCCCCTCCCCGCCGACAACCGATAACCGACAACCGGCAACTGTCTCATGTATCCCTGGCGTCGCATTCTCATCCCGACCGACTTCTCCACCGCTTCCGAGTGGGCGTTCGACGACGCCATTCAGCTTGCGGCGACGACCGGCGCTGAGCTGGTCATCCTGCACATTCGCATCACGCAGAACTCGCATCCCGATCAGTTGCGCTTTCCGCTGGACGACTCTGCATACGAATACGCGGAACAGCAGGAACTCCAGGCGTTGCGCGAGCGCGTTCGGCGCGCGAACTCGAATGTGCCGACGCGGTTGATTGTGAAAAAGGCTCCCGATCCCGGCGCCGCGATCTGCAATTCTGCTCGAAGCGAAGGAGCGGACCTGATCGTCGTCGCTACGCACGCGAGGCATCACGTCGCACATCTTCTCATCGGCTCGACGACACTGAGCGTCATCAGCGATCCTCCTGCTCCGGTGCTTGCGATTCGATACGGCATTCCGAAGCGAGGACGTTGGAAACGCATCGTTGTGCCGGTGCATCTGAAGCAGACCTCGGAAGCGGCCGCGGAGCTCGCGGGAAACGTTGCGCGCGATCAGCGATGCGAGGTTCATCTGCTGATCCTGTGCGAAGACGCGGATCATTCCGCGGCGGAAATGCACGTCGACGAGGTTGCCCGCCGCTGGTTCGACGGCGTCTCACTAAAACGGGCGATCATCAATGCTGAGGAAGTCGAGAAAGAAGTGCTCCGCTACGCCGACGAGGTGGACGCCGATGCCGTATTCGTGAACGCCCGGCGCGACATCGGCACCGTGAAACGCGACATCATCCGCCACATCGGTGTTCCGGTGATGATCGTGCCTTCCCCCGCCCTCCCGGCCAGCGGGTAGCGGGCGGCGGGTAGCGGGTGGGACTCGCGTTCTTCACTCGATTGGTCCCTTTCGCTATGCGATCGCCAGCCCGCTGGATCGATCTTCTGTTTGGGACCCCTTACGTGCCGCCGGGACAGGCAACCCGCAACCGCCCCTTCCGCCCGGCCCGCGGCCGGCGGGTAGCGGGTCGCGGGTGGGCCTACCGACCACCCGCCACCCGCGACCCGCCACACCACCCGCCACCCGCCACCCGCCTTAATTGAGGGTAGGGAAACGGCCGCCCCCGTCACTCCTTAGTTGGTGTCATGTCTCTAAAGCTCATTTCGCAGCACGCAGAAGAAGAGTCGATCGACGACTCGGCAACCGAGACGATCGTCCTCTCCGACGCGCAGATCGAGTATCTCGAGCAAATGTCGCCCGAGGCGAACGCCTTCGGATGGTCACACGCGATCCGGGCGATCCTCGATCGCTTCGAACAGAGCGGGATCGATCTCACTGAAGCGAGCAGTGAAGAAGAGATCGCGGCCCTGGCGGCTGCGGAACTGCGCTCTAACGCGCGGCTTTGCGTTTCGGCATCGAGCCGGTCAGCAGCTCGACCAGAGTATCGATCGAGTCTGCCTGTGACAGGTCGATGCCGCTCTGGAACGCCGCCTCGATCAGGCCGCGGATAATTTCCGCTCGGCTAATCGCACGTCCGTGTTTGAGACGGATGTCGATCGCCAGCCTGTCGAGATAAGCCACGTGTCGATCGAGCAGTACGACCGTGATTTTTGCCCACGGTTCCGTGTGCACGATCGGGCGCCCACGATTGGGTTTTGTAGGTCCTGGACTCACACGTTTCTCCTCTCTATCAGTCAGTCGCGGGGGTATGTCATTGCTGGGACGGCCAAGTCTACGCTTGTGACGGCATCAAGTCCATCCGTAAGTAAAAGCAGAACGCCTTTTGGCGACCCAAGTGGATTGGCTACAACAATTAACTGATGGCCCTGCGGTCGAAAGCCCGTAATCCCAGCCACAGAAAAACCGCCAAAATCAGCACCAGGACGGCCAGCGTCACACACTCGGCATGTGCGGCACCGATGGTGTTAGGGCGGCGCGCATCGCTTCGGAAACGTACACGAGCGGGTTGATGAGCACTGCATATTTCATCGCCGGAATGTGTTGAAGGCCGATCCACGGATAGTACGCGCAGCCGAACATGATCATCGGCGCGAGGATCACGCTGAACATCAAGCCGATCTGCTGCGGCGCGATGGCGGTGCCGAGATAAAGGCCGATGGAGGAGAAGGCAGCGCCGGAGAGAATCGTCATCAACAACAGCAGTGGCAGATTGCCGAATGTTAGGCCGGGAATTGCACCCATGATCAGTGGCGCGATCGGCAGAACGAAAATCGCGGCGACGATTCCCTGCAGCACGCCGGCCACAATCTTCTCGATCGCCGCAAGCGGTGTGGGAATCGGCGCCAGAAGCCGGTCCTCGATTTCTTTCGTCCAGCCGAAATCCTGCACGATTGGCAGAGGAGAGAATGCCGCAGCGGCTCGACGACGAACTGGTCCGCCTCTTCTTCCGCTACCTCGGTATCAACGAGTAGTCTCCGATCCGGTCGGCGCGAGGATCTCGCCGCTGTAATAGCGGGCATCTGCCGACGCAAGAAATACATACGACGGCGCAATCTCCGCCGGTTGCGCCGGTCGATCCCAGAAAGTTCCTTCGCCGTGCTCCGCGACGTCCTTCATTTTCTTGAACGTTGCCGGAATCAGCGGCGTCCACACGGGACCAGGGGCGACGCAATTCACGCGGATACCTTTGTCCGCAAGACTCTGCGCGAGGGATTTCGTGAAGACGTGAATCGCGCCTTTCGTTGCGGAGTAGTCGATCAGCGATTCATTCCCTCTCAGCGCCGTGACCGAGCCGGTGTTGAGGATGACGGCGCCTTCTTTCATGTGCGGTAGTGCGGCTTGCACCATGTAGAAAAATCCGAAGATATTCGTGCGGAAGGTTCCGTCGAGTTGCTCTGGTGTAATGTTGAGGATCGAATCCTGCTCCTGCTGATAGCCCGCATTGTTCACGAGGATATCGAGCCGGCCGAAGCTCTTCACGACGTTGTCGACGAAGCGCTTGCACTCGGCTGGCTTCTGCACGTTGAAGCGCTGGCTGATCGCGCGGCGGCCGGCATCTTCGATCCAGCGTACCGCTTCGTTCGCATCCTCTTCTTCTTTTGACGATAGGTAGCCGATGGCTACGTCGGCTCCTTCACGCGCGAACGCGATCGCCGCCGCGCGACCGATGCCGCTGTCGCCCCCCGTGATGATCGCCGCGAGCCCCTGCAGTTTGCCCGATCCGCGGTAGCTCTTCTCGCCGTGATCGGGCTGCGGCCGCATCGGCTTCTCGATGCCCGGTGGCTTCTGCTTCTTCTGTTTCCTGGCGGGTTTCTTTCCTGGTTTCGGATTGCGCACGTTCGCTGCGGGTGCACATCCCATGCATACGCTTGCACTTCTTCTCGCTCTCGCCACCGCTCGTCCCCGCCTCCGCGACATCGGCGTCGCGATCGGCACGCTTCCAACCGGACCGCTGAATGCGATCACCGATGTCGAAGGAGTTCGCGTCGGCCACGCAACGCTAATCCGCGGCGACAACATCCGCAGCGGAGTCACCGCGATTCTGCCGCACGGCGGAAATCTGTTTCAGGAGAAAGTGGCAGGAGCGATTTTCGTCGGCAACGGCTTCGGAAAAATCATGGGCACGACTCAGGTCGACGAGCTCGGCGAGATCGAGACGCCGATTCTGCTGACATCGACGCTCAACGTGCCGCGCGTCGCCGACGCGCTCATCGACTACATGCTCGCGTTGCCGGGCAATGAGAGTGTTCGGTCGATCAATCCTCTCGTGGCGGAGACGAATGATGGAACTCTCAGCGACATTCGTTCGCGGGCTGTCGGTCGCGACGAAGTTTTCCAGGCACTGAAATCTGCGAGCGGTGGCGCAGTCGCAGAAGGCTCGGTGGGCGCCGGCACCGGCACCATCGCATTCGGATTCAAGGGCGGCATCGGGACGTCATCGCGTCGCGTGAGCGGCTACACGATCGGCGTGCTCGTACAAACAAACTTCGGCGGATCGCTGACGATCGCCGGCGTCCCGGTCGGTGACGAATTGCATGTAGGAGCGGGCGTCTCGCCCGCTCGGGCGCGCGGGGACGCGCGCCCCTACACCGCCGGCTCCTGCGTCATCGTCATCGCTACTGATGCGCCGGTTGACGCACGCAATCTCAAGCGCGTCGGCGCCCGCGCGATCATGGGCCTCGCGCGAACCGGAGCGGCTGGCTCGAATGGCAGCGGCGATTACGCGGTCGCCTTCTCTACGGCGCGCAGCAAGCCGCTGCTGTCGAATGACGCGATGTCTCCCCTCTTCCTCGCCACGATCGAGGCCACCGAAGAAGCGATCATCAACTCGTTGCTGCGCGCGACCACTGTGAATGGGAGCGGTCACACTGCTGAGGCGCTGCCGATCGAGCCGACGAAAGAGATCCTCCGGCGCCACGGCGCAATTCATTGAAGCCGGTTCGCGAATTGCACAGAGCGGGCGCGGGGAGGTTTGTCGATGTACAGGAAGACGCTCGTTTTTGTCATTCCACTTCTTCTCATTGCCACCGGCTGCGGATCGGGCGGCATCGGCGGCACCAGCGGCATCTCACTCGATCAGGAATGGCAGCTCGGTCAGCAGCTGGCTGCGCAAGTCGAGCAGCAATCGCAGCTCGTCCGCGATCCGCAGGCGGTCGCATATATCCGCATGGTCGGCGAACGCATTCACGCTGTCACGCCGCTCGCAGATCGACCGTTCGATTTCGAAATCATCAACGATCCGACCGTGAACGCGTTCAGCATTCCCGGCGGACACGTTTATATCAACAGCGGGTTGATCGCTCAGGCAGACAAAGTCGATGAGCTCGCGGCAGTGATGGCCCACGAAATCAGCCACGTCGTGGCGCGGCATGCGCTCAAGCAAGTCGAGCAGCAACAGGAGATCGCCGCGATCGGCAGCATTCTTCTCGGTCAGAGCCCGGGCGCGCTGTCGCAGATCGTGGCCCAGATCCTCGCCGGCGGAGCAATGGCTCGATTCAGCCGCGCTGATGAAAAGCAGGCCGACGACATGGGCCTCGACTTCATGACCCGCGCCGGTTACGACCCGCATGGCATGCTGGAGTTCTTCCAGAAACTTCTGGCGATGGATCAGGGCGGGAATAGCAGCGTGTCGCGATTCTTCCGCGATCACCCCGGCACGCAGGATCGCATCAACGATATTTCCAGCCGCATCAACGCCATGGGGCGCACCTCTGGAATCGTCGACGATCCGGACTATCAGGTGATTCGTCGCCGTCTCATGTAGCTGCTTCATCTTCCATCGGCGCGTCCATCACCAGATCGCATTGTCCATGCAACTCGGTCGGTGCATGCTGCGGAAGAAGTGCGCGGAGCAACGATGGCGTCGCGATCCCGGTGAGCACCACCATCACCGCGACTGCGCTGTAGAGGCCTTGCGTCAGAAGTCCGCTCGTTAGGCCGATCTGCGCGAAGATCAGGCTGACTTCGCCTCGCGGAATCATTCCCACGCCGATGATCGAGCGGCGCAGCCCGCGTCCGGTCGCTGAGAAACCGGCAAGCAGTTTTCCGATGACCGCAATCGCGGCGAGCCCGAATCCGATGACCAGGACCTTCGAGTTGAACGCCCACACATCGATCGCCGCTCCCACAGCGACGAAAAAAATAGGTACGAAAAAGTGTGCGACGTCGTGAACCTCGCGTTGGATCTCTTCTCCCTTGTCGGTCCGCGCAAGAACTAATCCCGCCGCAAACGAGCCGATGATGATTGCCGAGCCGACACGCTGCGCTGTGTAAGCAAGGACGAGCGCAAAAATGATCGAACTGAAAAAGAGTCCGCGTGCCACGTGAATGCGATCGATCAAGCGCACCAGCATCGGAGCGAGATACGATCCGATCGCGATGGCCAGGATCACGAATCCAAACGCGACGATCGTCAGCCACGCGACGCCGAGCGTCGTCAGATCGTTCCCCTCCGCGATCCGCCCGATGAGGGTCAGCAGAATGACTCCGATGATGTCGTCGACCACCGCCGCGCCCAGGATGATTTGGCCCTCGCGGTCGTGAAGGTGTCCGAGGTCGGAAAGGACGCGCGCGCTGATGCCGACGGATGTCGCCGTCAGCGAGCCTCCGAGAAAAACGGAGACGATTGCCGGCAATCCAAGAAAATAGCCGAGCGCGAATCCGCCGGCGAATGTCGCGGCAACGCCTGCGATCGCCACGACGACCGCCGCGACTCCCACGTCGAGCAATTTGTCGAGCTCCGTATCGAGGCCGATGAGGAACAGCAGCAGGATGATGCCGAGCTGCGCGAGGAGGTAGATCGTCGGATCGCGAGGATCGACCAATCGCAATCCGGAAACGCCGACGATCACCCCGCCGATCAATTCGCCGAGAACAGCCGGCTGTCCGATGCGCTCCGCCAATTCGCCGAGGAGCTTCGCGGAGACGAAGATCGCGATCAGCGCGAGCAGGAAACCGCCAACGTTCATATAGCGTTCAGTCTACAATTCCAACGCCATGCCTCTCGTCAAATGTCCTGACTGTGGCCGAGACGTCTCGAGTGCTGCTCCGTCATGTCCGCAGTGCGGCCGGCCGATGGCGGCGGTTGCGCCACCGCAGCCGCAGTCGAGCGGCGGCAAAGAGGAAACGCTCTGGCACGGCACCCCGTCGTGGCTCCTACTCCTCGGCAAAATCATTCGCGCGGTGATTGTGGCGATCGTGCTGCCGCTGATTTACTACTTCGGTCGCGATTTCCTCGCGCAGTACTACGGAATCGTCTGGTCGATCATCGCCATCGCCATTCTGTGGCAGATCGTCGAGGTTTTCATCGCCCTAACACGCATCAAGACGACGATCTACACGATCACCACGCAGCGCGTGATTCTCGAGCGCGGAATCACCACCAAATCGGTCGAGGACATCGACTTGCGCTACATCGACGACACACAATTCAGCCAAAGCCTGATTCAGCGAATGCTGGGAATTGGCAACGTGACGATCATCTCGTCGGACAAAGTCGCGCCGAACTACGTGCTACGCGGCATTCCCGATCCGCGCGCGATTCGCGAGATGATTCGCACGAACGCGTATCAGGTGAGCCAGAGGCAGTTGTTTACGCGAGCAACGTAGGTGTGGGTGCCGGCTCTCCAGCCGGCACACGGCCGGCCGAAGGGCCGGCCGCCACACATCAAAACAACTCGTCGACCGGCTTGTACGTGCCGTCCTTGGCGAAAGGAACGTACTCGAAGCCGCGGTTCAACGGATCGTCGTGGCGCACGGTGGTGTAGTCGATGCCCAGCGCAGAGTAAATCGTGCAGGTCACGTCTTCCGGCCGGATGTCGCGATTCTGACTCCAACCGTAGTCGACGACATTGTTGCCGCTGTCGTCGGTCTTTCCGATGATCTGCCCACCCCGCACCCCGCCGCCCGCCCACACGGTGGTCATCCGCAGGTTGTGATCGCGACCCTGCTGGTTGTTGAGCACGCCGACCGTGCGGCCGAACTCGGCGACGACGACGACGAGCGTTTCGTCGAGAAGCGTCTTGCCGGCCGCCAGGCCGGGCGTCGCTTGCAGATCGGTGAGCAGCGCGCCGAATGCGGGATCGAATTGCGCGCATTGCGTGTACAGCGAGTTCACGCGGTTCGCCGCTGGGGTGTAGATGCCGCTGTGGTGATCCCAACCGCCGAAGGTCGCCTGCACGAAACGAGTTCCTTTGTGCGCGCCGACGAGATTGCGGGCGACGATCAGCGAATCGCCGAATGTCGAGCTGCCGTATTTCGTGTGATCGTCGGTCGAGAAGCTGAAGGTCGCGTTGATGTTTGGCGTGTCCATCAGCGCCTTCGACTGATCATAGAAATCGTTCATGTCAAGCGTGACCTTGCCGCGCGCTCCCGTCGTGCGATTGCTATCGAGCTGGTGCAGAAAGCTCCAGCGGTCGCTGAATCGCACAGCGCCATCCGGATGATTGATCGTCGGCAGGCCTGTTGCCGCCGGCACGACCTGAAATGGCGCGTAGGTCGCGGGGAAATATCCAGATTGCGGAATGCCGGCTGAGTTGAGAGCGATGAAGCCCGGCAGAACGTCGCCGGTTTTTCGCGCCACCTGCTCTTCGAGCGATACGACCGATCCGATGTGAGGCGCGATCGATCCCGTTGCGCCGCCCGGATTCCGAGCAATCTGCGCCCACGCCTGCCCGAGCTGATGCACAGCCGCCCAAGCGAGCCCGCTGCGCACGAAACTCAGGCGGCCGAGATGTTCTGCTGTTTTCGGCAGAAGTCCTTGCGGGAACCGCAGCGAATTGCCGTTGAATGATGCCGGCGCGAAATCGGACGGCGTCCACGCGCCTTCTTTGAGATCCCACATGTCGATGTTGCTCGGTGCGCCGGCGAGGAAAATGAAAATCGCATTCGACGCTGAGTTGCGCATATACACGTTCGGGGCGCGAGTCGCGCCGAGCAGCCGCGGATTCAAAACGTCGAGGAAATACGAGGCGACGAGGCCTGTCGCGCCGACCTGAAGAAATCGCCGGCGTGAAAATCCTTTTGCATCGCCAAGCGGGAAGCCGCTGGCTCGTTTGCAATCGGGACATTCGATCGTGCTTTTCGGAAGTTTTGGTTTAGCCATGATTCACTCTGGTCATCGTGCCGAGGCCCCAGCGGTGTAGGGCACGACTGCGTCGTGCCGCACTCCGGAATTGAAAGCCCAAGGATTCGGCACGGCGCAGCCGTGCCCTACAGAATTTCGCATTTCGAGGCCGTTTATCATGACGTTCATGATGACGTTTCGCATCAATCGAACAGGAACTCGAGCGAGTTGAGGAGCACCCACTGCAGATCTTCGGTCCGCTGCACCAGAGTTCCGCTGCGCAGATAAGCGACCGCTTGCTGCTGCTCTGTGGCGTTCGGATGACGCGAGAGCGTGGCAAGGTAGATCTGATCGACGATCGCGGTGGCATCGCTTGTCGCCGCGAGCACCTTGGCCACCGTCGAATTCGCAGTGTTGCGATGCACGCGATTGACGACCACCTGCGAGTCGTTCATGAGCGAGAGCGCCTGCGCGATCGATGTGTCGTTGGTGCGCGGCTCATCGTCACGGTTGCCGCGGCCAAACTCATCGAGGAAACGGCCGTAGACAGTGGCACGCGATTCGGTGGTGTCGGGCAGTTTCATCGCCGCAGTCACCATTCCGATGCCCTGCACGTTGAAATTGACCGGAACATTCGTCGCGCGAATGATCGCATCGAGCATCTGCTCCGCCGGCAGACGATGCGCGATGTGCCGCGCGAAATACGGCGTCCATGCTTCGTTCCAGCCAGCAGGTGTGTAAGCGGTCGACAACTGGTACGTGCTCGACATGGCCATCGTCCGCAGAATGGCGCGAAGGTCATAGTGATCGTTGATGAATTCGTTGGTCAGATCGGTCAGCAGCGCAGGATTGACCGGCTGCGAATCAAGCTTGTTCAAGTCGATGTTGTTCGTTGGTTCGACGATGCCCAATCCGAACATTTCTTTCCAGAGATAGTTGACGGTTGCGCGTGAGAATTGTTGATTCGCCGTGAGGATGCGCGCGAGCGCGTCGCGATACGCTTCGCCGCTTCGCGGAGCTTCGCCGGTCAGAAGAAACGCCGGCGGCGCCGTACTCTGACCGTTCACCGGCAGCCTCGGCGTTTTGTTGCCGGATGTTGTGTTCAGTTGATACGCGCCGTTTGGTGCGTTGTCCTCGACATCGTACTGCTGCAAATTCGCGTTCGGGTTCGCCGGATCCGTGTACGCCAAACGCTGCGCACGGGTGCGCGCGAAAAATGCCGCCTCGCCCCAGAAGTCGTAACGCAGTTTCGATTTCAGGTACGTGTTGACCAGCTCGAGGTGGCCGAGACCGTTGTGGCATGAGACGCAGAGGAAGGGCATGCCGAGAAACTTCTCGCCGGAGGCCGCGGCGAGATTGTCGTACTGATCCTGAATCGGACCGTTCGCCTGCGTTTGCCGCACCCAGTAGTTTGCATTCCCTGCTGTGAAGCTCTGACCTTTTCCGGAAATCAGCTCGCGAACCATCTGGTCGTATGCTTTTCCATTTTTGAGGGAATCATGAATGTACGTGTAGTACGCGTTGCGGCCGAGGTAATACTCGCGCGAGTTCGCGGACGTCTGCACGTTCTGCACGAGATCGCCGAACCACATCGTCCAGCGATCGACGAATGCATCCGACGCCAGGAGCTGATCGATCTTGCGCGCGCGTTTGTCGGCGCCGTTGTCGGCGAGGAATGTCTGCACGGTCGCAGAATCGGGAATCTGTCCAGTGAGATCGAGCGTCACGCGGCGGAGAAACTCCTCGTCGCCAGCGACCGTCGTCGGAACGACTCCGTCCCGCCGCATTTTGTTGAAGACATCGGTGTCGACGAAATTCACGGCGGCGGGGAAGCTTGCCGGTCCGTTCGGAGGCAGCACTGCACGACGCCTGCTCGGCGCCACCGCCTCGATCGTCAATGAAAGTTGATGGTAGAGCGATGCCTGCTGCTCCCGCGGCGATCGGAGATCGAAGGGCCCGAACGGACATGTCGATTTCTGATCACCGAGGAGCAAAGCCGGACCGACGGCGAGAGCGACGATCCACGACTTGTGCTTCATGGCTGCTTGGACGGCATAGTCGCGCGTGGCGTTTACATCGGCGTGTGACAGGGCTCACGCCTGCAGCGGGGCGGGCTCGATTTCGTGGATTTTCCGAATGTTGATACTGATCGTTCCGTCTTCTGCAGGCGGATTGAACATATTCTGAAAGCGCGCTCCCCAAACGACTTCGGCGCCGCGATAGGACGATCGCGTGTGAACCGTCTGCGAGAACGTCTCGTCGAAGCCATTTAGCAGAATCAGGAACTCCGAATCGCACTCACGCAGGCCCTGCGCTCCCTTGTACTCGCGGAGAGGACTCTCCGCGTCAATCGGATGAACAATTGTCCACGACAGCGGAAAAAACGTGACACTTTCCCGCTCGAGCTTCAGCGGAATGAATTCGCGATCGCTGTCCGGTGCACCCCTCTTGCGACGAGCGAGGAGAACGCGTGCGTGCAAGTCGACAATTTGCGTCCTTCTCTCGTTCACGATGCGGAACATGAATGCGCTGATATCGCGATAAGGCGCGATTTGGCCGCGCGAAGCGACCGAAGACGATGCCGGCGATCAGCGCGAACGCCAGAATCCCGAACAGCGACTCGAACGTCATCAGGATGTTTGCGGCCAGCGTCACCGGCACGATGTTGCCGTAGCCGATCGTGGCGATTGTCTCGACGCTGAAGAAGAAAGCGATCCAAAAACGGCCGAGAAAACCGTGCTGGAAGCCAGTGAGGGCGTTATCGCCACAGGCCATGTACGCGAGCGCGAAGAGCGTGTTGCTCACGATGTAGGCGATGCCCACGAACGTGAGGAACTTCGGCCAGGTGATCGTCAGAAAATAGTGATACGGAGAAAGCTCCTGCCATACGCTGAGACCATCGCGCAGGACATTGAAGCTGCCGTCGCGATTGAGGAGTCGCTGACGGCTTTCGCGCGATACGACCGTGCCAAATCCGAGGTCGAGGTTGATGTCGGGCCCTGCTTCTTGTTCTGCTCGATCGACTGTTGTCATACGTTGGCCGTTCGCCGTTGGCCGTTGGCCGTGGCCGAGAAGACGATCCTACCTGACCTCCTCCGCCAACGGTCAACAGCCAACGGCGAACGATTCAACGGATGAACGAGAACGCCACGGCGATCAACAGGAGGCCGACGACGGCCAGAGAGATGTAGAACGCCTGCACCGTCGTGCGGTGCATGTCGACGCTCTCCCGGCGCTCGCCGAGGAGGTATTGCAGGTATTCGATTCGAGGACGCACCGAGGCGACCTTCTCTTCGACATCGGGGTACATCACTTCATTGATGTCCGGGACGAAGACCACGGGGATGAAGGTCGCGCCGCCGCTGCGCATCACATAGTTGGTCAGCGGCTCGTTGTGCGGCTGATCGCCGGCCGCAGCGAGGCAGTGATAGACGGTCGTGGACTGCAGAACCGAGAGCGCTTTTTCGATCGGCCGGCGTGCGCGGTAGGTGTTCACGACGCTGTCCGCCGTCTGCCGCAGGATTCGCTCGTTGAGCTCGGGGACGCGCGTGAAGATGAAGATCGTCTCGCCGCGAGCGATGGAGATCTTCTCCGGCCGTGAATAGATGATCTCGCCGAACTTCTCCCAATCCTCCGGGTTTTGATCGGTCGTGAAGCCTTCCTCAACCAGGCGGGCCATCAGCCGCGTGATCGGATCGGTCCCCTCGGGCGACTCGATGGGCTTTTCAGCTTTCAGCACCTGCATACTTGTCGACCAGACGAATCAGATCGGGGAATTCAAAAGGTTTGCCCATGTAGTCATCGGCCCCGCATTTTCGAGCTTTTTGAGCAAGATCGCGGTCGCCGGACAGCACCACGTAAGGGATCTTTCGAGTCTTATCGTGCGCTTTCAGCGCGCTGCAAAGCTGCTCGCCGCCCATGCCTTTGATCGTCAGGTCGGCGAAAATCATCGACGGCAGCAGCTCTTTCGCTCTTTGCAACGCCGTTTGTCCGTCGGAGACGATCTCACACTCACGTCCTGCGCGCCGAAGGACCAGGGCGATCAGGCGGGCTACCTGCGGGTCGTCTTCCACGATGAGAATCACGAGCTCGACTCGAATCGAATGCGCACGCGTTTCCGCGCGTGCCCAAGCGCAGCACCTGAAGCGCAGCCGACGATGTTCCAAACAACATCCACTCCCCCCGTGATGCGCGTCGGCAGCACTTGTTGCCAGGCCAACAGCCCCAACGCAAATGCCACGCCCAAGGTCATCGTGGCGGTATATGTCGCTTTTCGTGACCATCGCGCGCTGTCGAGAGAGAGGAACGCGAGCGCGCCCCAGGGAACAAAAAAGAGGATGCCGGCCGTGGCCGGCGCGATCGCTGCCAGGACAGCGGCGGCTGTCGCCGATCCGGCGTCATAGCGGCGAAGAGTCGCCAGGATGTCGGCGATCCCCACCTCACGCACGTATGCGTGGCCCGACAGGAGGCGGACAGCCTGCGCCATCGCGGCTGTCACGGCAAACCACAGGCTCAGCGTGATCCACCTTGGTACGTGAATGACTCGGATCTCGCTCTTACCCATTCGAAGTGCCGAGTGCCTAGTGCCGAGTGGCACAGCGGTCGCACTCGGCACTGAGCACTCGGCACTCACTATGGCATAGGAGTGGCACCCGCCGAGCCCGAGTTTCTTATGGGCAACCTTCTCTGGATCATCATCGTGATCCTGGTGATCCTCTGGCTCGGCGGATTGACGCTGCACATCGGCGGCAGCCTGATTCATGTCCTCGTCGTCATCGCCGTCATCGTCTTGCTTTTTCAGCTCTTCACCGGACGACGAGCGCTTTAAACGCCCGCACGACGCGCTGCACTCGAAGCGGATCGACTCGCCCTTCGTGTTTCAGGCTGGTGCCGACAATTGCGCCGTCCGCGTCCGCGTAATTCACAGCGTTTTCCGCGGTGAGGCCGCTGCCAATGAGGATCGGCGCGTCAATCGCCGCACGCGTGGCTGAGAGGCGCTGCACGTCGGCGGGTGCTCCGGTCTCGCTTCCGCTGATGATCACCGCATCGGCGAGGCCCCGTTCGCGCAGATCACGTGCGGAGTGCTCACCGATCGGCGTCGCGTGCTTCACCAGGTAGTCGGCGAAAATCAGAACGTGCGGCGTGCGTAATCGAAGAGTCTCGGCGGCCTCACCTTCGATGATGCCCTGATCGGTGGCCATCACGCCGACGTGCACGTTGACACGAATGAACTGCGCACCAGTCGCCGTCGCGATCGCGAGCGCTGCACGCGCGTCGTTGCGCAGCACGTTGACGCCAAACGGCAGCCTTGGCCTGAGCCGAAGTTCTCGAACACGATGCCGTCACAACCGCCGGCAGCGAGCGCATTTGCATCGGCCATCGCAGTCTCGATGACCTGATCGAGCGATCCGCCGAACAGAGGCGCGCCCGGCAACGCGCGCAGATGCACCATGCCAAAGACCGCATGGCGGCCGAATCGTTCCGCGAAATCGTTTCGACTAAGCACTCTCTATAATGCCCCGCGGATGTCCGAGCTGAAGCTTTTTAACACGCTGACGCGCGAGAAGGAGACCTTTGTCCCGTTAAAGCCTGGCGAGGTGCGCATGTACTCGTGCGGCCCAACGGTCTACTACCACCCGCACATCGGCAATCTGCGCACGTTCCTGTGGAGCGATCTACTACGCCGCTATCTGGAGTGGCGTGGCTATCGCGTCACACAGATCATGAACATTACTGACGTCGAGGACAAAATCATCCGCAACGCGAACGCTGCGGGTCAGGATATCTATACCTACACAGCGCCGTTCATCAGCGCGTTTCATCAGGCGCTGCAGGCCCTGCGAATTCGTCCCGCCGACGCTTACCCCCGCGCGACGCAGTACATCCCGCAGATGGTTCGCCTCGTCGATCGCCTGAACGAACACGGTCACACATACGTCGCGGACAGCTCGACATACTTTCGTGTTGCCTCGTTTGAGGATTACGGCAAGCTGTCGCGCATTGAAGTCGATCGTACGAGCGAATTCAGTCGTGTCGAAACCGATGCTGTGGAAATCAAAGAAGGAAGGCGAACCGTCGTGGGAAACGTCGCTCGGCGAGGGACGTCCGGGATGGCATCTGGAGTGCTCCGCGATGTCCATGGAGCTCCTTGGCGAATCGTTCGACATTCACACCGGCGCCGTCGATCTGATTTTTCCGCATCACGAAAACGAGATCGCGCAGAGCGAAGGGGCGACGGGCAAGCCGTTCGTCCGCTTTTGGATTCACGGCGAGCACCTCAACATCGATCAGCAGAAGATGTCCAAGTCCCTCGGCAACATCTACACGTTGTCGGAAATCGAGGAAATGAGATTCGAGCCGCTAGCGCTGCGTTACGCGCTGTTGTCGGTTCCGCATCGAACGAAACTGAACTTCAGCATCCAATCACTCGAGGATGCGAAGAAGGCACTGGAGAGGATCGATCTGTTTCTACTGCGGCTCGATGAGGTCTCCCGCTCGGCGCCGCACGACGCCCAACGCTCGGACAGTCATTGCGATCAGCTCATCGGCAGATTTTTGACCGATTTTGAAACGGCGATGGATGACGACTTGAACACCGCCGCCGCCCTCGGCGCGCTGTTCTCTCTGATTCGCGATGCGAACATCGCCATCGACAACGGCCGCGTCACCTCGAATGATGCCGAAGGGATCAAGACAGCGATGATGCGGGTGGATCCGGTGCTCGATCTCTATCCGCGGCGCGACGATGCACTCGATCAAAGCGTCGAGAAATTGATCGATGCCCGCAATGCTGCGCGGCGCTCGCGCAACTTCGCGGAGTCCGATCGCATCCGCGACGAGCTGCTGTCAAAGGGGATCATTCTCGAAGACACGCCCGGCGGGACGCGCTGGCGGCGGAGATAAGTGCCAAGTGCCCAGTGCCGAGTACCAAGTGGTCTCGGCACTCGGCACTCGGCACTCGGCACTATGATTAGTTACCTACAAGGCACACTGAAAACTCTCGAAGCAAGCCGCGCCACGATCGTAACCAACGGCGTCGGCTACGAAGTGCACATCTCGCTGCAGACGTACTACAAACTCGAAGGTCAGCGTGAAGCGGCTCTGGAAATCTACACGCACGTGCGCGAGGACACGCTTGCGCTTTACGGGTTCGCGACGAGCGAAGAGAAGTTCGCGTTCGAAAAGCTGATCTCCATCTCCGGCATCGGCCCGACGCTCGCGCAAAAAATCCTCTCGGGCATCGAGCCGCACGATCTCGCGGATGCGATCGCTCAAAACGACACGCGCAAGCTGTCGTCAATCCCGGGCGTGGGGAAGAAAACCGCAGACCGAATTTGCCTCGAGCTCCGCGACAAACTGGTGATGCCGGAGGGCGCGCGAGCGGAAACGGCCGCACCGACGCGGCTCTCCGTCGATGACGATGTCCACTCCGCCCTCATCAACCTCGGCTATCGACCAAGAGACGCCGAGGGGGCGATTGAGGCCGCGCGCAGAGAACTGGGATCCGACGCCGAGTTTTCGGCGGTGCTCAAAGGCGCGCTGCGTCAGCTCACGAAGTCGTAGTCAGGGCGCATTCACCACCGCGGGGAATTGATCACCGCGCACGACTTGG
>QHVY01000350.1 GCA_003223695.1 Acidobacteriota bacterium | reverse complement strand
CGCTTTTGCGATACGAGCCGGTGACGTAGCGCTCCGCCGGAATGTAAGCCATCGCGCCGCGGAGCGACGGATGGAGCGAGTCGGCGTGGATCGAGAGAAAGACGATCTTTTCTTTTGGCACGCCGCGCTTGATTGCATGACGAAAAATGGAGTTCGCCAGATACCAGCGCAGATGGACGCCGATCACCGGATCGTCGAGCTCGTATTTGGGCGTGGTCAGCACGCACTCTTCGTCCCGCGTAACCGAAACTCTCGCAGCGCTTTTCTTCTCGAGAATCGTCTTCAGCCGGTTCATGACGTCGTAGACGTATGACGATTCGGAAACACCGTCGCAGATCGCACCGGGATCAGTGCCGCCGTGACCGGCGTCGAGAACGATGTGCACTCCCTGCAGACCTTTGGCGCGCGTGCGCCTGGCGAGCTTCGCGCTCTCGCGCTGGATCATCTCCGCCGCAAGCCTCCTCGGATCGTCCGCGGGCAAATAGTCCGGCAGCAGCAGGGACATCGGAATCTTCACCGCATAGCCGACAGGAATCTTGGCGACGTCGTCGATTCCGTTGAAGTGCACGAGGCGATCGAGGACGTCGCCGACGTCCTTCGAATACACGCGGCCGGTGAATCGGATGGCCACCGACGAATAGAGAGCCTCTCCTTTTTGCAGCCGGTAGACGGCGAACGGCTCGGACGCGTTGCGCTCATACGTCAGCGACGGCTGCCCTGTGGCAACAGCTTCCATTGCCACATCCGCAGCAGGCGCATCCGCTGGCGCACGCTCAATCGGATCGTCCTCCGATTTCCGAACCTCCGCAGTCTTCGACGATGCAGTCAATTCCTCCCCCTCTCCGCCAAATGCGGCGGAGAGCAAATGCTTCGGAATGAGGACAACATCACCGGGATGTGTGGACAGCGCCTGACCTGGATTCGCCGTGCGGATCGCCGCGTAGTTCTCACCCGATCCGGTGAACCACTCGGCAATGTTCCAGAGCGACTCGCTCTCAACTCCTGCGGGGCCAGTCGCGACGTGCTTCCAGCCGGCGGGAGTCAGGCTGTCCTTCGGAAAAAGCGTAGTGATGATCTGCCGCTGCAGCTCGTGCCGCAGCAGCGCGAGCGGAACATGAACAGCGACTTCGCTGGTCAGCTTCTCGTTGTTGAGGGAGGCGATTGCGCGCCAGTTGCCGGCATCGCCGGTGACGCGCTTGGCCAAACGCGTCCAGGCATCGCCGTCATGCGGCAGGACTGAAATGTCGATCGTGTAGTCAGCAGCGAGCAACGCTCGCAGCTCGGGCGTGATCTGAGCCGTCGCGATGATTTTCGGAGGAGGAGCCGCAGTTACAGCCGCGGCGAAGAGGACCGCGCACACCCACCAGCGCACCACGACATTCTAGCAGGATGGAACGACGGGAGGGAGGAACGGGAATGTTGAATGTTAAATGTTGAATGTTGAATGCATCTTTTTCATTCAACATTCAACATTTAACATTCAACATTCCTCGGTTCCCTCTTCCAGTATTCCGTCTCCCTCTCAAATGCCGCCGCCGCCCGGAACAACGCGCGCTCGCGGAAATGCGGCGCCATGATCTGCAGCGACAGCGGCAGGCCCTCGGGCGAAAAGCCTGAGGGGACGGCGATTGCCGGGATACCGACGAGGTTCGCCGGCGCAGTGAAGATGTCCGATAGATACATCGACAGCGGATCGCCGGTCTTCGCCCCGATTTTGAAGGCCGGCTCGGGAGTCGTCGGCGTCAGAAGGAAATCGAATCGCTCGAAGGCGGTTGCGAAATCGCTTCGCAGTTTCGCGCGAACGGCTTGTGCGCGGCCGTAATACGCTTCGTAGTAGCCAGACGACAACGCAAACGTTCCGAGCATGATCCGCCGCTTCACTTCGGGGCCGAATCCTTCGCCGCGTGAAGCGAAATACATGTCGCGCACGGTCCGCGAGTGATCGCTGCGACGGCCGTAGCGCACACCATCGAACCTCGCCAGATTCGCGCTCGCCTCTGCATTCGCCACGATGTAGTAGATGGCAATTGCGTAGACGATGGCCGGCACGCTCGCATCTTCGACGATCGCCCCGCCCTTGCGCAGGACACGAAGCGCATCATCGAAATTGACGCGCACGTCGCCTTCGAGTTTTTCCACAGCTTCGCGCACGACTCCGAATCGAAGTCCCTTGGCGCCTCTTTCGACATCGGCGGTGTAATCGTCGACCGGTTCGGCGCTCGAGGTGGAGTCGAGCGGATCGTGACCGGCGATGATGCCGAGGAGCTCGGCGCATTCGCGAGCGGTTTTGGTGACGATGCCGATCTGATCGAGACTCGACGCAAACGCGACGAGGCCCCAGCGGCTGATGCGACCGTAGGTTGGCTTGAGTCCAACGACTCCGCACAGCGCGGCGGGCTGCCTGACAGACCCACCAGTTTCGGAACCTAATGCCGCGGGCACCATTCGCGCCGCGACCGCGGCGGCGGATCCGCCAGAAGAACCGCCGGCGACTCGCGTTGTGTCCCATGGATTTCGCGTCGGGCCGAACGCGGAGTGCTCGGTCGATGAACCCATCGCGAATTCGTCGAGGTTCGTTTTTCCAACGATCGCGTATCCGCTTTTTCGCAATCGTGTGATCGCCGTGGCGTCGTACGGCGATGTGAAGCCGCTCAGAATCCGCGACGCGCACGTCGTCGGCATCTCGGTGGTGACGATGTTGTCCTTGATGGCGATCGGCTTCCCATTCGCCGCCGTATTGACGCGCAGAAACGCATTCAGTTTGGGATTGAGCCGATCGATCGCCGCGAGGCACTCGGAGACGTTCACTCGATCACCTTCGGGACGAGAAAGTGTCCGTCGCGCCAGGCAGGCGCATTCCGCTCGACCGCATCGCGGTCAACTCCCGGCCTAACAACATCCGCTCGCAGCGGAGTCGGATCCTCTGGAGCGCCGCCGCCCCCGGCAGCGTCCCGCAGCTGATCGATGTAACCGAGAATCTCGGTCATTTCGGCAGCCATGCGGTCGAGCGATTCGTCGTCGAACGCGAGGTGCGCGAGCTCGGCGATGCGGCGCGCTTCG
>QHVY01000349.1 GCA_003223695.1 Acidobacteriota bacterium | reverse complement strand
ACAATGAGGCGTCAGCGAAGGTCGATTTCGCGGCAATGGACAAAGCCGTGTTCCTCGGCGACGTCGTCGACTTCAACACGGGCGAGGTGCTCTTCGAAGCGAGTGAGAGCCTGCCGGCCGATTGGGCCGAGACGCTCCGCGAGCACGACATCAACGAGATCGAGGTCATCTTCCCCGAGTGGGATCTGGTCTCCGACATCCTGCTGAACACCGTCCGCAAGGACACATCGAAGTCGTTCGAGCAGGCGATCATCGAGATCTACCGCCGCATGCGGCCGGGCGATCCTCCGACTCTCGAGTCGGCGAAGGCACTCTTCGAAGGCATGTTCTTCGACGCGCGGAAGTACGACTTCTCGCGCGTGGGCCGTTTCAAATTCAACATCAAGTTGGATCTGCAGTCGCCGGTGACGCAGAAGACGATGAGCGCCGAAGACTTCTTCGTGGTCATCAACTATCTGCTCCGCCTGCGCAAGGACGTTGGCCGAGTCGATGACATTGACAACCTCGGCAACCGCAGAGTCCGAGCCGTCGGCGAGCTGCTCGAGAATCAGTTCCGCATTGGTCTGGTGCGCATGGAGCGCGCGATCAAAGAGAAGATGTCAGTGCATCAGGACATCGACTCGGCGATGCCGCACGATCTGATCAACTCCAAGCCGGTCATCGCCGCGATCAAAGAATTCTTCGGCTCCTCGCAGCTCTCGCAGTTCATGGATCAGACGAATCCGCTGAGCGAAGTCACGCACAAGCGCCGTCTGTCCGCGCTCGGGCCAGGCGGTCTGTCGCGTGAGCGCGCCGGATTCGAAGTCCGCGACGTTCACCCGACACACTACGGCCGCATCTGCCCGATCGAGACGCCGGAAGGTCCCAACATCGGACTCATCTCGTCGCTCGCGTGCTACGCGCGCATCAACGAGTACGGCTTCATTGAGTCGCCGTACAAGAAAGTCGCCGACGGTCGCGTCATGGACCACTACCGCATCGTGAAGGTCGGTGATACCAACTTCACGCTCGGACAGATCGTCGAGAAGCGCGAGCTGCAGAAAGAAAACAGCCGCCTGGCGAAAGAGAACACCGGCAAGAACCGCAAAGCCATGCTGCAGTTGGGCGAAGCCGAGCCGTACGCGTTCTACCTGTCCGCGTGGGATGAGGAGCGCTACACGATCGCGCAGGCGAACGTCGTGATCGATGAAGAGGGCAACCTCGTGCACGACCGCGTCATCGCCCGTCAGGCCGGTGAGTTCGTCTCCATCGAGCGCGAGAAGGTCGACTTCATCGACGTCTCGCCGAAGCAACTTGTCTCCGTCGCCGCATCGCTCGTTCCGTTCCTCGAGAACGACGACGCGAACCGCGCGCTCATGGGCGCGAACATGCAGCGTCAGTCAGTCCCGTTGCTGCGCACCGATTCGCCGCTCGTTGGCACGGGCATGGAGAACATCGTGGCCCGCGATTCCGGCGCGGTGATTCTCTGCAAGCGCGGCGGCGTGGTCGACCTCGTCGACTCCAACCGCATCATCGTGCGCGTCGAAGCAGAAGATCAGGAGACCGGCGAGACGAAGGAATTCGGCGCCGACATCTACCAGCTCATCAAGTTCAAGCGTTCGAACCAGAACACCTGCATCACGCAGAAGCCGGTGGTTCGCGAAGGACAGCGCGTCCGCAAGGGCCAGGTCCTCGCCGACGGTCCCTGCACCGATGCGGGCGAGCTGGCGCTCGGACGCAACATCCTCGTGGCCTTCATGCCGTGGCGCGGCAACAACTTCGAAGACGCGATCCTCGTGTCCGAGAAGCTGGTCAAAGAGGATTACTACACCTCAATTCACATCGAGGAATTCGAGATCGAAGCGCGCGACACGAAGCTCGGTCCCGAAGAAATCACACGGGACATTCCGAACGTCAGCGAAGCGGCTCTCCGCGACCTCGACGAATCGGGCATCGTGCGCATCGGCGCAACCGTGAAGCAAGGCGACATCCTCGTGGGCAAAGTAACTCCGAAAGGCGAGACGCAGCTCACGCCGGAAGAGAAGCTGCTGCGCGCGATCTTCGGCGAGAAAGCGGGCGACGTTCGCGACGCTTCGCTGAAGACGCCGCCGGGCATCGAAGGCACGGTCGTCGACGTGAAGATCTTCTCGCGCAAAGGCGTGGAGAAGGATCTGCGCGCGAAGGCGATCGAAGAGGCGGCCGTCGAGCAGATGAATCGCAACATTCAGGACGAGATCCGCATCATCACCGACGCCCGCAACAAGCGCATCGCGGACGTGCTCGCCGATCAAAAGCTGCAGCGCGATGTTGTGGACTTCAAGACCGGCGACACGCTGGTGAAGAAGGGCGAGACCGCGACGCGTGACACGATCAACAAACTGTCCCGGCGCGAGCTGCTGGCGCTGCCGGTCGAAGAAGACACTCGCGAGACCGTCCGCATGTTCGTCGAGCGCGCCGAGAATCGAATCCGCGTCCTCGAGCAGAAGGCCGAGGAGCGGCGCGAAGACCTGCAGAAGGGCGACGAGCTGCCTCCCGGCGTCATCAAGATGATCAAGGTTTACGTGGCGATGAAGCGCAAGCTTTCCGTCGGCGACAAGATGGCCGGACGCCACGGCAACAAGGGCGTGATCAGCCGCATCCTTCCGGAAGAGGACATGCCGTACCTCCCGGATGGAACACCGGTGGAGATCGTTCTCAATCCGCTCGGCGTGCCGTCGCGCATGAAC
>QHVY01000193.1 GCA_003223695.1 Acidobacteriota bacterium | reverse complement strand
ATTTCAACGAGGAGCTGATTGAGCGTCTGTTCGCGCTCATCATGACCGCCGCCCAGCCCGGCACCGCGGTGGCGGCCGACGGCGTCGATTTCGTCGATGAAGATGATGCACGGGGCGTTTTTCTTGCCCTGTTCAAAGAGATCGCGAACGCGTGAAGCGCCGACGCCGACGAACATCTCGACGAAGTCAGAGCCGGAGATCGAGAAAAACGGCGCGTTCGCTTCGCCGGCAATTGCGCGCGCGAGGAGCGTCTTGCCCGTTCTTGGTGAACTTCTGCGGCTCCTTGAGGAACTCGATGATCTCGTGGAGCTCGAGCTTGGCCTCGTCGACTCCGGCCACATCCTTGAACGTGACTTTTTTGGCGCTGCCGGAGAGAAGCTTTGCTTTCGATTTTCCAAACGAAAGCGCTTTATTTCCGCCGGCTTGCATCTGGCGCATGAAGAAGATCCACAGTCCGATCAGGAACAGGACCGGCGCCCATGTGATCAGCGCGGTGATGACCGGCGCATCTCGGGGCGGCTCGAACTCCATTTGCACGCCTCTCGCGCGCAACTGGCTGTACATGTCGGGGTAATTTGTCGGTGCGGTCGTGTGGAACTCGTGGCGTCCGCCGGGTGCTGTTGACTTCGTTTCGCCATGGACGTCATCGCCGCGAATCGTGACCTTCTCGACGTATCCCTGGTTGACGCGATCGAGAAATGTGCTGAATGGAATCTGTTCGCTCGTCCCTTTGGTCGTCTGGAAGAGACTCCAGAGCAGAAAGACCAGGACGATGATGACCACCCAAAGAAGTGCGGTCTTTACCGTGGAATTCAAGAAAACGCCTCCAAAGTGGCACGCGATGCGGCAGACGTGCCATTGCTACGCGCTCGGTAACGAGCACGGCCACGTGGAAATTCTGAGTCAAAACTCTCGGATCCACAACCGTTGCGCGCCCGCTGCCGGGTCGAAGAGCGAGTTCAGCATCGACTCCGCCATCCAATGCAACCCGTTGTGCAGGATCATCCGACCCATCAAGTCTTCGGTCGGCTGGAGCACGAAATGAAAGCGCTGTGTTCCGGGTGTCCCGTCGCGGGCGATGGGCGTCTCAAAAATGCCTTCGTAAAGAGGCGCCCAGGGGATCACCATCCGAGTAAAGACGCTATCGCCACTGACCGCGACAAGCGACCCGGGAAGGGATGCGAGGCTGCCGCGTGGCGCAACAGCTCGCCGTCTCAGGCGCTGGCTGCAACTTTAGGTGTTTGCCCTGCGCTCGAGATATTTGCGACATGGACACGCGACAGATCGGGAGATACGGCCGCGAATCCGATTCCCGTCTCTGCCGGAGCGTGGTGATGAATGCAGAGGTTCGTCCAAGCGATGATGTACTCACTGCCACTCCAGTCGAGACTGACGTCGACTTGATCCATCGAAGGATGCGGATCGATCGGAACTCCACCGGGCTCGAGCACGATGCCTGCAGGCGAAACGTGCGCACCGTAGACGCGGGTTGCTGAGCCGACGTTCCCGCACGCCGGTTGTCGCAGCACACGGGTCCAAACCACGAACCAGTTCGAGCCGTCCCAAACAGCTTTCGGTGAGTAGTAGCCATCGTGCGCAAGGATGATGTCGTCCGAGTCGAGGACGCGGCCGTCGAACGAGAAGCGCCGCGCGACGATCTCTTCGCCGCGGTTCCAGACGATCAAAGAAGTCTGACCGTTGAATGCCACATCGGGGTTTTCGTTGTCGCCCGTCGAGGAGATCTGGACCCCTGAGGGATCGAGCGCGTTTGCGTCGAAACGCGCGGCGAAGATCTGATGCGTGCCTGAGATTGCCTCATCCCATACCGCGACAACGTTGTTGCCGACGCCGGAGAGGGTCCCATGGCGCTGCTCGGTTTCGCTCTTTGAAACGACAAATGACGGATCGACCTGTATCGGAGTGAGAAATGCGCCGACGATGTCCGTGTCGAGCGCTCCTCGAGCGGCCGAGGCAGAAAGAATTCTGCTGCCATTCGACGTGAGTTTTGCGCCTGACGGCAACGGCACTGGAGCGGTCAGCGAGCCATCAGCATTGAGTGTGATCGCGTACGCTTGCCAACCCGACGGGATCACTTGGTAGGCGATCCATGTGCGTCCGCCGTCGACGAGCACGTCTGTGACTGCAGCGGAATCGGGGACAAGCTGTCTTGACACGCTGACAGCGTTCGACTGCGCATCGACAGTCATCGTCCATACGCCGAAAGCATCGCCCCAGGCGATGACATCGCGCACGCCGGTGGACGTGGCCGCCAAGCCCAAGACCTTCGTGGCCATCGATCGCACGAGAAACCATTCGCCGGCGACGCCGCTGCTGGAGATGCGCCGGCCGTAAAGATCGTCGCCGCCGTAAGCGTTTCCTTTCGTCGAAAGAAGGAGAAAGCCGCTGTCATCGACCGTCAGCGCGACGCGCGTGAGATCTCCGTGCGTGTCTCCGAGCGGAATGCCGGAGCGGATTACGTTCGCGTTGTTGTCCAACAGCGTTCCAAGAAATGTTCCGGCGAACCCTGCGGCAACGAAATGAACAGCGCCGTTCCACGCGGCGAGCGTTTGTGAGGCCGACGTTAGGCCGTCCTGCGCAATCGTGACGCGGTGCTCGATCCGTCCATAAGAGTCGGTGATGGCGGCGTTGACGCCTTGATCAGAAAGCCAGGTCGCGAAGTATCCGTCGCGGCCCGGTGTGATGCTGACGCTGCGCCCGTTTGAGTCGAGCGGAACGGCTACGTCGGTGGCGAGAGTGCCGTCGGCGTTCACACGGACGGCAGAAACCGCGTCACCGGTCGGCATCGCGGTTGTCCACGCAACGAGATAGTCGAATCCGTTCGACGCGATCGAAGGGGCAAATTGATCGTACGCGGCGGGGCCAATCCGTGGCGTGGCGGTAAGCGAGAACCAACCGGCGGAGAGAGGGGAGACTGCGAGAGCGAGGATCAGGGAGATCGAGATTTTCAAACCGATCGAGATACGGATCGATTTCTATACGCGTCCAATGTAAGGCAGGTTTGCGTACTTGCCGTAAAGCTCCAGGCCATAGCCGACGAACACGCCTCGATGATCCGCCTCGAATGCGCGGTAATCGACATCCAGCGCCACGGTGCGCAGCTCCGGACGGTCGACGAGAGCGACCAGCTTCAACTCCGCTGGGTTTTTCTGCTTCAGCTGCTGCAGAAGATAGCTCTCGATCACTCCGGTCGAGACGACATCCTTCAGCAGATAGACGTGCTTTCCGGCGATGTCGGACCAATGTAGATAATCGATCTCCATCGCGCTCGCGATCTCGGTATCGGCCATCTCCCGGACCACGTTGATATATCCGTAGCTGACGTCTCCCGGCATGGCGCGCATCAGGTCCGCGAGAAACAGCGACGCCCCCTTCAGCACGCCCAGCAGAAACACCTCGGCCTTCCCCGCATCTTTGCGGATTTCGGCGCCGAGCTTACTGATTCGCTTGGCGATCTGTTTCTCGCTGAACGCCTTCTTGACTCGTGTCCTCAATGGCAACCTCGTACAGATCGCCGCCGCCGTCCGTGACTTTGAAGGCCTCCGAGACCTCCACGCCGGTCACGCAGACGATGTTTCCGCGCCAGACGAGCAGAGGAATTCGGTCGCGGGATTCGACCGGAATTTTACGATCAATTAGAAAATCCTTCAGCTTTTTCTGGTGCGACATGCCTAGGGGTTGAAATTTGTCGCCCTGCCGGCGATTGCGGATGGTGAATGTTGGTTCGGCGTTTTTTGGGAGCTGAAACGAGTGCCGAGTGCCGAGTGCCGAGTGCCGAGTGACGCGAATCCGACGATCATCGATCTGCACTTCCTCTCCGGCCTGCAAAACGATCTCGAACGGCTCCGCCTTCGTAGGACGTTGCCGCAAGATCCACTCCTCGCCACGGCGCAAGAGCTCGACATTCGCCGTGACGCTGATGCGCTTCAAGGAAGGAAGCTGGTCACCAATGCGCTCCAGATCGGCTGCCGAGACTTCGCGGCACTGCGGATCGAGGCGGCGGATGTGCCGGAGCAGCAGGGCGCGGCGAAGCCACGGCTCCGCTGGAAACGACTGAAATCTCGTTTCGTTTGCCGTCGATGTACTCGTGTCGATGTCGTCGAGAACTCGCTCGAGGACCACCCACTGCTCTCGCGCCTGGCGGGCGATCGCCGCGAGATTGTCGATTGCGCTCGCATCGAATTCCGCGAGCACGCGCCGAATGCGGTTGCGCAGAAACCGCGGATCTGCATTCGAACGATCGACGCGAGCGGAAATCTGGCGCTCGCGCAGGAAGGCCTCGATGTCGGAGCGTGTGACCTCGAGCAGTGGGCGAATGATGCCGTCGTCGCGCATGGGATGGATTCCGCGCAAAGCGGCGAGCCCGCCGCCGGTGACCAGGCGCATGAGAACGGTTTCGGCCTGATCGTTCTTCTGATGCGCGGTTGCGATGTGCGTCGCTCCGACCGCAGTGCGAATCTCGTTCAAACGCGCGTGCCGCACGTCGCGCGCAGCAGCCTCGATGCCGTGGCGGCGAATGCTCTGTGGATCGAGCGTGCCGTCGGCGATGTGCAGCGGCACGCCAAAGCGTTTGCAGAGCTCGCGAGTAAAGGCTTCGTCCGCGTCTGATTCGTTGCCGCGCAGATGATGGTTAATGTGCGCGG
Organism: Acidobacteriota bacterium; assembly: GCA_003223695.1. Lineage (GTDB taxonomy): Bacteria > Acidobacteriota > Thermoanaerobaculia > Gp7-AA8 > Gp7-AA8 > Gp7-AA10. The sequence goes on along the minus strand of QHVY01000193.1, from coordinate 8,580 downwards.
CGACGGTCGGAACGCCGATTTCCGTCAGCGCGATCAACAATGCTGTGGAATCGGGACCTCCCGAAATTGCGACGAGCAGCGGCCCGCGAATGCCGTTGGCATCCAGGAAGCGGCGGACGGCTTCGTCGATCACGAATCAAGGTTACACTTTCAACCATGCGGCGGCAGCGAGGCTTTACGATCCTGGAGGTGCTGATCGTCGTGGCGATCATTGGCATCATTGCCGCGATCGCGATCGCGAACTATCTCAATGCGGTGCAGAAGGCGCGGCAGAAACGCACGATGGCAGATATGCGCAGCATCGGTGTGGCATGGGAATCGCGCGCAGTGGATACGAAGTCGTATAACGCCGCAGGGTTTACGATGCCGGCAACCCCTCTGAGTTACGCCCAACTCACGACGCTGCTCGCTCCGACGTACATGCGAAACATTCCGAGCATCGACGGCTGGGGACAGCCGCTGCAATTTGCGCTCGACCAGCCGATCGGAGGAGTCAGCGCCGCGGAGTACGCAATCCGATCCGCGGGGCGCGACGGGCAGTTTTCCGGCAACACATACGCGTCGGGACCGACCACCAGTTTCGACTGCGACATCGTCTACTCAGGGGGCACATTCATCGTTTGGCCGGAGGGGACGCAATCGCAGTAGACGGCGCCGCGCGCCACGCTGGTGGGCAACGTAGCGCCGGCTCTCCAGCCGGCGCTGAACCGGCTAAGAGCCGGTTCTACGTGCAGTAAGGATGGTGGTGGCGGTGAGTGGAGTCGAACCACTGACCTAGCGCTTATGAGACGCCCGCTCTAACCAATCTGAGCTACACCGCCAAAAAATTCATCGCGGCAATCAGCCGCGCGAAGCAGCGGCTGCATTGGCGCGAGCGGCAGCGGCCGAAGGTCCGCTTGCCGCGAGAAGTATACTCAACGTGCTGAGGCGTCGAATATTTCGTACATAGACGACGAACGCCGGTGCATCGGCTGCGGCGACACGGAAGAGATGGCGCACCTCGAACGGTGCCTCATCTGCGGGAAATGGTTCTGCCCCGATTGCTCTTTCAAGCAGACAGGGCGGCGCTTCTGTTCCCCAGGTTGCGCTCGCGATTTCTTTTGGGGTGACACGGAAGATGAAGACGATACAACCAAGACCAAGCGCGAGCCCGAGTCGTGATCGCGCGACCACACAAGCCGATCTGAAGAAACGTCCTCGACGCCTTCGACGCACGGAGGCGATCCGTTCGCTCGTGCGGGAGACGATTGTCAATCCCGAGGATCTCATCTACCCGCTTTTCGTGGTGCCCGATAACCGTGCACGCGTCGAGATCCGTTCGATGCCTGGCGTATGGCAGAACCGTGTTCGCGAGGCTGTCGACGAAACTCGCCGCGCATACGACGCAGGAATCCGAGCGGTTCTACTCTTCGGATTACCGGAGTTCAAGGACGCGATCGGATCTGCGTCGTGGGATCCAGCAGGTCCGGTGCAGGCGGCGATCGAGGCAATCAAGCGTGCCGTTCCGCAAATGTCGGTCATCGCGGACGTCTGCCTCTGCGAGTACACGGATCACGGACATTGCGGCGTCATCGCCGATCAGGACGTCGACAACGACGCGACGCTGCCTCTCCTTGCGAAGCAGGCGCTCTCTTTCGCCAATGCCGGCGCTGATTTCGTCGCGCCTTCGGACATGATGGATGGGCGAGTGGCGGCGATTCGCAGTGCGCTCGATGACGCGCAAATGAGCGAGGTCGGGATCATGGCGTACTCCGCGAAATTTGCGTCCGGATTCTACGGACCGTTCCGTGAAGCGGCCGAGTCGGCGCCGCAGTTCGGCGACCGCCGCACATATCAGATGGATCCGGCAAACATTCGCGAGGCTCTGCGCGAGATCGAGCTCGACGTCGAAGAAGGCGCCGACATCATCATGGTCAAACCCGCGCTGTCATACCTCGACGTCATCCGCGCCGCTCGTGAGCGATTCGATCTGCCTCTTGCCGCATACAACGTGAGCGGCGAGTACGCCATGGTGAAGGCGGCCGCGGAGCGCGGCTGGATCGATGGCACGCGCGTGATGAACGAAATTCTCACCTCAATCAAACGCGCTGGCGCGGATCTGATCATCACGTACTTCGCGGTGGATTTCGCCAGCGCAATTCGGTAAAGTCCGGCCTTCATCAAACAAGGAGGCGAGATGACACGTCGAGCGTACATTGCTGCCACAGCGATCCTTTGGCTGATCCCGTCGATTTGTCTTGCGATAACGAGAACGTTTGTCTCCGCATCGTCCGGAAACGATGGGAATCAGTGCACATTAGCGGCGCCGTGTCGAACGTTCACAGCAGCTCTCGCGCAGACTGACTCGAAAGGCGAGATCGTGGCCCTGGATTCCGGCGGTTATGGGACGGTAACGATCGATCGGTCTGTGACAATTACCGCTCCCGCCGGCATTTATGCCGCTATGGCGCCGTCGACGGGTACTGCGATCACAGTGGCTGCCGGCGCATCTGACATTGTCACTCTGCGCGGTCTCGTTGTGAACGGCCTCGGCAGCGCGTATCGGGGTATCGACTTCACTTCGGGATCTCAGCTCCGTGTCGAGCACTGCCTGATCGAAGGGTTCACCAATGCGGCTTTGAACGGCAGCCCGGACAATTCAGATCTATATGTCATCGATACAGTTGCCCAGAACAATGCGTACGGATTCATCTACGGCACGCTGGGGGCCAACGGCGCACGGGGGATATTCGTCAGGTCACGCGCGGAGCGCTCGGGATACGGCTTCGCTCCGAGCGCGAACTCGTCAGCCACGATTATCGACTGTGTCGCGGTCGGCAATGTCTACGGTTTCTATTCAGGAGCAACGGGCAGTTCGGTCATGAACGTCGACCGGAGCGTCAGTGCCTACAATACGTACGGGGTGGAAACGTTCGGGGTCAGCCGTATCCGCAACAGCCTTATCACCGCAAATACGACGGGGATCTCGACCTTCACCGGATCAACTATTTCGCTCGGCGGGAACTCGGTCACCGGCAACGGAACGGACGGGTCGTTTAACGGCTCAGTCGGGCAGCAGTAGTCGCGGGTGTTCGTCAGTAGCGAAACCGATACTCCAGCTGCCCAAGAAGTGCGCGCGGCTCGTTCCAGTGGGTGCCACCGAACGTGTTGCTCTGGTCGAGCAGATAGCGTTTGTTCGCTGCGTTGATGAGCGTGAGCTTCACGTTCCAGTTGCCAAGAGGCATTCCGGTTGCGAGGTCGAAGGTGGTGTGGCCTGGCAGATGCCGCGGGCCGTCGCCTTCGAGAAATCCTGACCCGTATGCGAGATTTCCGCCGACCCACGCGCCGCGCTGAATCTGCACGTTCGCGCCGGCGCTCAGCGTGTTGCGTTGGTCGTGATCGAGGACAAATCGTCCTTCCTCCGGTGGACTGAAATCGGTGAGGCCGCCGCTGACCGCGCCCTGGCCTTCCACTGTTTGATGTGAGTAAGCGAGGTGATGTACACGCGATCGATCGTCAGCGGAAAGAAGATATTGGAGTTGCCGAGGACGTCGTGGTCGAAGAAGTTGTGGGCGTTGGTGCGAAATGCGGCGATGTCGAAATCTCAGCCGGCGATCGGAACTGCGACTCCGATTTCTACTTGATGATCGCGCTCACCGTGCAGCGGCAGAAATCATTTCGCCGTCGATTTCGCGAGCGCTTCGGCTTAGAAATGCCAGACGATTCCGGTCCGCAGCACTGCTGACGGTCTTCCGTTGCCCAACCCAGCGCCCACACCGGCTTTGAATGTGAATCGCTCGTTCGGCTGCGTGTAGATCCCGAAAATGATTTGGTGCTCCTCGCCGCGTTCGAGGCGTCCCTGCGCCTCGAGCCCCCACGATGTCCGTGCCTCTAGCTCGGGCCGGAAACCGATCGCATAACCGGCATGCGTCCTCTCGGCGCGACTGTGGTCGCCGCCGACATTGATGACCAGCATCCCTTCGCCGATCGAGCGGGCTGCGATGAGCCGCGCGCCGAGCGAATTCTCATCGGAGTGCCGCGCAAGCTCGTATTCCGCGGCAGCCGCGAACCTCCATAGATGTGACGCCTCCGGTGGCGTCAGTTGAAAGTGGATAGCCGGGGCGACCGCTTCGTATCGCAGTGACTCACCGGGAACGCGCGCAACGTGCAGATGCACCTCTCCCGCAAAGCGCTCGGTCACACCGAACAGCAGTGAAGGCTCGGTCGTGAAAGTCGTCCCGTCGGAAGCATGAGAAAACATTTCGGAGGAGACGAAATAGACAGTGTGCGGGTGAGGCAATTCGTAAGCCTCGACCATGAGGAAGTCTCTTCCGTGATGCGCCGCTGCCGGCAGTGCGCACATGAGCGACACGCCGATCGCGTAAATAGCTCGTTTCATCGAGCGCTCCTCTCATTCAGATTCGATTTGCGATCAGCCGATGAGGAGCCGGGGAGGATGGTCGATTCTTGCTGGGGCGATCGGAAGAATCAACAGAAGCGCCGTGGATTCCAATTGTTCGCTGCGCTGAGGGCCAGACGTCACCCGACCTTGCGCAAAGATCGCAGGTGGCAAGGCTATAGTAACGGTTACTATAGGTGCCGAGAGCGTGCAGCCGCATTTGGCCATGCGCTTCATCGGGCAGCCCACCTTGCAACAGCAGTTGTTTCGGAATGGAAACGCCGAGATTGGCGCGAGCGCGAGTAGGGTGATGACCATCGCGGCGGCGCCTCGACGCATGGCCCGATGTTAGCACCGTACAGCGGAAGCTTACGAAGCTAATGCAACAATGCTGTCAGTGAAGCGAGTCATCGCCGTTGCCGCTCTGCTGATCCTCGGCATCACCGAGCTGGCGCCGCACCGACATGGCGACTCCATCGACGAGGCCAACACCGCAACCGAAGTGCATGTATTGCGCTGCGATGGACCGACTGCGGGCGTCGCCCACATGCATCGCGATCAGCAGAGGCAAGTGGATCCCTGCCTGGCGTGCTTCCGTCAGCACATGCAGGCGACGGCTTCCAAAATCGTCATCGGCACTCCGCACATCCTGAAGCAGTTCCTGACCGTTACCGCGCGCGTGGCGCACGCGCATGCGATTCGGGTCAGGAAATCTTCGCGCGCCCCTCCCACGCTCGCCTCCTGAGCTTTTTCTATCCGCACAACTGAGTTAGGAGGAGGAGCATGCGCTCCGCATTTCGGATCGCGTTTTTGGTTGTTTTCGTTTTTGTGCCGGTAACACTGTTTGCTGCCAGTGCTGGCATTGTTCACGGCACCGTCGTCGGGCCGGACAACCGGCCGATGTCCGGCGTCCTCGTGCAGCTTCGCAACGATGTCACCGGCTTCAAACAAGACATCGCAACAGGGACTGACGGCGCTTACACGTTTTTCAATGTGCCGTACAACCCCTACGTCGTTCATGTCGAGGTACAGGGCTTCGCGCCCGTGGCCACAGCGGTCGATGTGCGCTCGGCCATTCCGGTCGAAGCGCCGATCAAGCTTGCAGTCGCGCAATTGTCAGAATCGATCAGCGTGACCGCCAGCTCGCCAGTGGCCCAGCTCGAAACCGATACGAGCGAGACTCACATCGATATCGACAAGTCGTATATCGCCAAAGCGCCCGCGGCGGTCGCCTCGCGCGCGATGGAGCAGATCGTCACATCCACACCCGGCTTCGCCAAGGATGAGAATGGGCGATTTCATTTTCAAGGCGCGCACAGCCAGAGCGAGTACGTCGTCGACGGTCAGACGATCTCGGATCAGACCGGCGTCACGTTCTCGAATTCAATTGATCCCGGAATCGCGCAGGGAATCGAGATCATTTACGGCAACGTGCCCGCCGAATTCGGAGAAAAAGTCGGCGCGGTCATCAACCTGACGACGAAATCAGGCCTCGGATCGGGATCGGCGAAGACTGAGGCCTACGTCGGCGCGTCGAAATTCGCCACTGTCGAGGGCGGCGTGTCCGTCGGCGGCGGTTCGCAGACGTTCGGCTACTTCGGATCGGTGGACGCATCGAAATCCGACCGCTTTCTCGATCCCGTGAATTTTGACAATCTGCACAACCGCGGCAACACCGAGCGCGGATTTCTGCGGCTCGACCGGCAGTCGTCCGATCAGAAAAACTCGTTTCGCTTCACGACACTTCTCGGTGCGACGCGGCGCGACGTGCCGAACACGTACACTCAGGACGCTTCGGGACAGAACCAGAAGGTCAAGAGCAACGATGAAAACGTGAACCTGGGCTGGCAGAGCATTCTCTCGCAAGCGTCCGTTGTCGAGCTCAACGCGTTCGGCCGCTTTTCCAAATTTCGCCTCGATCCGTCACCCGGGGACACTCCCGTGACGGCGACTTCAAATCGCTCGCTCAACAACTACGGCATCGCGCCGTCGTACAGTTGGACGAATAAGAACAACGAATTCAAGGCCGGCCTGAATCTGAAGCGCTACCCGATTCACGAGCATTTTGCGTTCGGAATCACCGATCCAGCTCTCAACGATCCAAGCGCCGATGGCTACAACCCGAATCTCGCGCCATACGACCTAACGCGCGGCGGTACGCAATTCGTTTTCGATTCGCGTCGCACCGGTTCGTATTACGCGGCTTACATTCAGGACAACCTGAAGTGGAACAACCTCACCGCCAACCTCGGTGTTCGCTACGACGACAACAACCTGCCGATCAAGGATACGGCGTGGGAGCCTCGTCTGGGATTGGCGTACTACATTCCTACTTCGAAAACCGTTTTGCGCGCGTCGTACAACCGCGTGCTCTTCACACCGGAATTCGAAAACGTCCTCCTCAGCTCCTCAGCCGAGGCAGCGGCGTTGGTGCCGCCGGTTGTGCAGCAGTCGCACGAGCTTGGCGGCGGCGAGCTGCCGGTTCGTTCCGAGCGGCAGAACGCGTACGACTTCGGCGTGCAGCAGGGCATTGGATCGAAACTCCGTCTCGATGTCGATTACTGGAAGCGAAAAGCAAAATTCGCCGGCGATCAGGATCAGTTCGAAGGTACCGGCATCGTTTTTCCGCTCGCGTTCGCGGCAGGTCACCTCGACGGATGGAATCTGCGCCTCGATCTCGCCCGCACCGCCGGCCTCCGCGGTTTTCTTTCCCTCGGCCATACCCATGCGGAGTACGTGCCCCCACTTCGCGGAGGACTCTTCCTCGATCAGGGGGCGCTCGATACGATCACGGCCGGACCCTTCCTCATCGATCATGATCAGAAGCTGCAGGCACAGGGCGCACTCATTTATGACATCGGTTTGTCGGGAATTTGGTTGGGAACGAATGTGCGCTACGACTCGGGACTGGTCACGCACGCAGCCCCGGGCGACCTCATTAATGATCCGGACAATTTCTTTGCCGCACCGTATATCGTCGAGCACGCGAATACCGATCTCGATCCGAACCGCATCAAATCGCGGACGATCGTCGACTTCTCCCTCGGCGCCGATCTGCAGAAGTATCACGTGCCGCTGAGCCTTCAGGCCGATCTGCTGAACGCAACGAACAAGAAGGGCCTGTACAACATCGAGTCGGTATTCGGCGGGACGCACGTAATTCCACCGCGCATGCTCGCCGTGCGCGTGCGTTACACCTACTGACATGCAGACGCTCGGAGAACGTCTGCGGGAGCTGCGGGAAAAAAGTCGTATCTCACTTCGACATTTGGCGGCGCGGGTGCACATCACCGCGCCGTACCTGTCGGACATCGAGCTGAATCGGCGACACCCGTCGGACAAGGTGCTCGCTGATTTAGCGCGTGCGCTGCACACCTCGGTCGATGAGCTGCGGCAGCACGATCCCAAATCGCTGATCACCGAGATTCAACGGCGGATCACCACCGATGCCGATTACGCGCAGGCTCTGCGGCGTGTTCTGAGCCGATGCGCGACGGCAGAGGATCTGATGCGCATGGTTGAACGATAATCGTCGTCGATGCACGTTCTGATTTTTGTGGCACAGACGCTCCTGTCTGTGCCACAGCAGGACCTTTTCATGTCGCAGGCTGCGGGAACCAGTCGGAATCCGCCGTCCGCGCCGATGTCGATGGTCATGCTGCAGAGCGGCAAATGGTCGGTGATGCTGCACGGCCAGGCGTTTCTCAATCACACTAACGACTCTGGCCCGCGCGGCGGCGAAAAAACTTTTTCCACCAACTGGTTCATGGCCAGCGCATCGCAGCCGCTGATGGGCGGCACGATCGGGCTGCGAACGATGCTCAGTCTCGAGCCGGCGACGATCTCCAATCGCAGCTATCCCGAGCTTTTTCAAACGGGCGAGACGGCATTCGGCAAACAGCTCATCGATGCGCAGCATCCGCACGATTTCTTCATGGAGCTGGCAGCGGAATATATATACAAGAATGTTTACATTTACGCGGCGCCAGTTGGCGATCCGGCGATTGGGCCGGTAGCGTTTCCGCATCGCGCGTCAGCGGCAGAGCTGCCGCAGGCTCCGATCACGCATCACATTCTCGATTCGACGCACATCTCCTTCAACGTAGTCACGGTCGGCGCAGTGTGGAATCTGCTCACGATCGAGGGAAGCGCATTTCATGGTCACGAGCCGGATGAGAATCGCTGGAACATCGACGGGGGCA
>QHVY01000348.1 GCA_003223695.1 Acidobacteriota bacterium | reverse complement strand
GTCGGTGATGAGCGCGAGGAAGCGCCGAAATCTCGGTGCATGTTCGAGCATCCCACCACCCTCCGTCGGCGGGCTGAAGCCCGCCGCTACACTACGTCGCTTTCCGCACCGGCAAATACTTCACATAAATCTTATACAATAAGTCTTTCGGTTGTCCACTGTACCGCTCGGCGAACGCCTTGCTGCGTTTGGCCAGCTCGTCATTGGGATCGATTTTGAGAACCTCGCCGAATTCGCGCGAAGCGTCGTCGAGCTTCTCTTCCTGCAGTGCGACGGCGCCGAGGTTGAAGTGAGCGTCGGTGACGAGGCGCTTGATGCTCGCGTTTTGCGGGTCCTGCTGCTGCAGCGCCTGCAGATTCGTCAGCGCTTCCTGATAGCGTCGCTCGTTGAAGAGAGCCTTTGCTCCTTCGAGTTTCGCCACCTGCTGCGAGGCGGTGTCATAGAGCAACTGCATGTCCGGCGGCAGTGGTTTGATGCGCGCGGCAGTGTCGAATGCCTTCTTTGCAGCGTCGTAGTCGTGAACGTCGAATGCGCTCTTCCCGTTCGTGAGCGCTTCCTGGTACACCATGGCCGCAGGCCTGCCGTTGCCCGGCTGCGACGCTTGCGACTTCTTCTGCTGCAGATCGGCCATCATCTGCAGCGCTTTGTCGTGCTGCGGATCGTCCGGCTTGACTTCCTGCAGCATGGCGATCGCCGCGTCGTATTGACCCTTCTGAGCGAGTGACGTCGCAGTGCTGAAGATTGTCTGTGCTGCCGCTGTGTCGTGTGCGGGTTTGGACATGAACTTCGACCACGCGAACCAACCTCCGGCAGCGATGATGCCGACGGTGACAACGATGACCACCAGTCGCATCGCCGACCCCTGAGAGGGTGCGGGGGCGGTTCTCGCTTTTGCGGCCGCCGGTTTTCGCGCGGCAATCGGAGCCGCAGGAGCAGGGGCGGGAGGAGTCAGTGAGTCCGCTGACGTGGGTTCCTCTGCAAAGACATCGGCGGCCGGCGTCGGGGGCGTGAAGGGCGCCACGTATCCGGCTGCGCCCCCCTCAGCAGGAACATCGTTCAAACGCTCGAGGTAATCCTGAGCGGACGCGTTGTTCGGATCGAGCTTCAGGACTTGTGTGAATTTTTCGCGCGCGCCGTTGCGATCACCGCGGTCGAACAGTTGAATTCCGGACGCAAGCAGCCCTTCGTTTCGTTGATCGGCGTCCCGCTTTTTCTTTTTCGCCTTCTCGATGCGTTCCGAGGCTTGATCATTCGTGACATCGATGAGAAAGATCCGCGACCACAGGTCGATTGCTCCTTGATAATCGCCCGCTTCGAATGCCCGATCGCCGTCACTCATGTACTGCTGAATCTTTTTCTGATCGTCTGGGCTGGTCTCGACCGAAGCCGTCGTGAAATCGAAATCTGCGGGGGGAGCGACGGGCTTCGAGGGCTGAGGCGTGTCGAAGGAAAATCCGCTGCTGAAAGGCGATGCGGGGGGCGGGGTATCAAACGAAAACGGTTTGCCCGGAGGTTGTGGCGGCGGCGTCGCAGGTTTGTCGAATCCGGCCGGCGGTGTGATTGAAGGTGTTGATCCGGTATCGGTCGAGAACGGTGAATCGAACGAGAATGACCCGAATCCGGACGAGCCTTGCGCGGCACCCTTTTCTTCTTCGAAGGTGAAGCCGAAATCGCTTGCCTGCGCGGTTCCTCGACCACCGGCGGGCGCCGCCGGCGTCTCGACGACGAATGACGACGACGGTGCGGATGGTTTTGCCGTGTTCACTGCGCTCTCCAGACGGGCGATGGCGGTGTCATCGGCATCGAGCGATTTGATCTTCTCCAGATCCTCGCGGGCGGCGCTGACATTGCCCGAGGCGATCGCCTGCTCGGCTTTCTTGACGAATTGATCGACGAACGGGGCGGCTTCCAGTTTCTCGCGCGCTTGTTCGTTCAGCACGCGTGCCTCCTCATTCATCAGATCATTCGTCAGCACCTCGGTGGTGAGGTCGATGACCCTCTGAAAATTGCGGGCGGCCATCGCCGTCCGCGCCTCGGGCATCGGATCGGCGCTCAGTTGCCGCGCCAGAGCGTCGACGTCGACCGGCGCGTTTGGATTGCGGGCCTTTTCCATCAACTTCTTCGCGGGCTCGAACAGCGGGTCCATCCGCAGGATCAGCCCGCAGCCTTGCACGACCTCATCGGCGCGCCCCTGTTTGAACAGCGCCACGGCCTGCTGGAACGTCGAAACGACGCGTTCTTTGACAGCATTGGAGAGTGAGACATTTCCGGGATAAGTGCTCATGGATGCTGCGATTATACTGGCCCGCCCACACGGAAAGGAGATCCGATGGATTTCATCGCCAGCAATGACGCTCCGCACGCGATCGGGCCGTACTCACAGGCGGTCCGCAGTGGCAACCTTATTTTTCTGTCGGGACAGATCCCGCTCGATCCGAAAAGCGGCAATCTCATCGACGGCGATTTTTCTAAGCAGGCCCATCGCGTTTTCGACAATCTTCGCGCGGTTCTTCGCGCGGCCGGTGCCGATTTTCGTCACGTTACTCGCGCCACGGTGTATCTCACCGACCTCGGCAATTTCCAGACGCTAAATTCGATCTACGGCGAATATTTTGGCGATCACAAGCCGGCGCGCTCCACTGTCGGCGTGGCGCAGCTGCCCCGCGGTGCGGCGCTGGAAATCGATCTGATTGCGATGCTTTAGCGTTACGTCATCCTGAGCCGCCCATTCGACTCCTCCTCGCTGCGCTCGGAGTCGCTCAGGACAGGCTGTGACGGCGAAGGGTCTTAATTTGCGCAGCGGTCGCGCAGCTTGAGATCCTTCGCCGTCTTCGTGGCTTCTAATGCACTGTCGTGCGGTATGTCTGTCACCCCGAGCGTCAGCGAGGGGCCTGGGCGGAAGGGCGGCGCTCAAATCTTCGTTGTCGCGCCCCCACCCCCTCCAGATCCCTCGCTAACGCTCGGGGCGACAGGCGGCACTGGGTCATCACCGCTGCCACGACGCGCAATGTCGTTTCCGAGCTCAGGATGACGCAGCGCGTCAGTTATTTAGTGGCACCTCGGTTGCACAAACTGGGAGCAAATGTCCGCCCTCCGAAGACTCGGATTCAGCGCTCTCGCACTCGCCACAACGCCTGCATTTGCAGCGGTTCACCTCATGTACGTGCTCAATGGAACGCCAGTGCCGGTGGCCTGGCCGACGTCGGCGTTTCCGATCCGCTACGTCGTCGACAGCCACGTCAACGACGCATTTCCAACGGGGCTGATCGACCGCGCGGTGAACGTATGGGCGACGGTCGGCGATGCTCGGATCACAATGGCGAAAAGGCGGGTAAGGACGGACAGAACTCGATCACCTTCATCGACGGTCTGTTCAAAGATCAAAATTTTCTGGCCGTGACGACGAATTGGTATGACGACTCCGGTCATATGGCCGAGGCGGACATTCAGATCGATCCATCAGTGGTGCCCGGCGGTTATAACCTTCAGCTCCTCGTCGAACACGAAGTCGGCCATCTCCTCGGCCTCGATCACTCGGGAGTGTTGTCGTCGGTGATGTATCCATTCGTCGGCCGCGGCGGAATCGCAGCTCTCGATAGCGATGAGAAGCTCGCAATCGCCGAGCTGTATCCGGCAGTCGATCCCATGAACGCGGGCGGCATACTGACTGGGCGAGTAAACGGCGACGGAGGCGGCATCTTCGCCGCGCAGGTCGTTGCCCTGAACGACAAGGGCCAGCCGGTGGCGATAGCGCTGACAAACCAACAGGGAGAATTCGAGCTCGACGGCGTGCCCCCCGGCACGTACCAGTTGTATGCCGAGCCTCTCGATGGGCCAGTCTTCCTGCAGAATCTCTCCGGTATCTGGCAGACGGCGAAGAACGAGTCGTTCCCAACGGAATTTGCTGACGGCGGACCGCTGCACGTTGAAGCCGGAAGAATCTACGGGAACCTCGTCGTGAACAGCTCCGGAACGACGACACTGAACCCGAAGTGGATCGGCGTATCAGCAGCCGCAGGCTCTGACATGTCCCTCGGCGCGATGCCGATCGTGGTCTCGCCCGGGCAGACCGTGAACATCGCCGTTGGCGGCGACGGATTCGTCAGCGGGATGACGACCCTCGAGATCCCGAATCGGAGCTTCCGCCGCACCTCGAATTTCTCATACGCAGGCAACTACGTATCAGCCACGTTCAATGTCGCGTCCGATGCGCCGTCCGGCTCACTGACCGTTCTGGTCAAGAGCGGTAACCAGTCTGCTGCGCTGACCGGTGGCATTCGTGTCGCTGGAAGTGCACGGGCGCGAGTCGTTCGCCGCTGACGTATACTCCGAGCGCTACGACGGTTCGAGTGCGATAAGAAGTAAAATTCACTCATCGACGCAATGTTGCATGACAAGGCGGCTCGCGGAGCCGCTTTTTTTTGGCTCATCGCGATCGCCGCGATTTTCGCGGCCTTCATCGTTTTGAATCCGCCGCTGCGATACGCCGCGATAGCCCTCGGGCCGCTCGGCGCAGCGGCGATTTTCGTGGCCGCCTGCATCGGCTTCGGTCGCGTCGCTCGCGGCGACGACTTCGCGACCTGCGCCGCGCTCGGCGCCGGAATCATCGGTGCGGGCTCGTTCTTCATTGCGCTAGCGCACGCGATACGGCCGGTCTCTTTCGTTGTCATTCTCGGCTGCGGCGTGATCGCGTTCATTTACTTCGCTCTCGATTTCGTTCGCCGTTCGCCGTTCGCCGTTGACCGAACGCTCGGCAAACAGCCATCGGCGAACGGCCAACGGCGAACGGGCTGGATCTTTCTCGCTGTGATCACCACAGTGATTCTTCCCTTTGTCGTGGCGCCGGATGTCTCCACCGATGGTCTCGAATATCACCTGCTGGTCCCGAAGCTGACGATCCAGCAAAATGCGATTCGCTATCAGCCGCTATTCGTCGAGTCGAACTATCCGAGCCTCGCCGAATACGATTTCATCCCGCTGCTGCTTCTCGGCGACGATCGCACTGCGAAGTGCTTTCATTTCCTCTGCGCGATCCTTCTGCTGTTCGCGATCGCGCGGCTCGCCCAGAACAACGGAGCAGTCGCCGCGGCGATCTTCTTCTCCTTGCCTGTCGCGGCGCTGACGGCCGGGTGGGCGTGGAACGACATGCTGTTTACTCTTTTTGTGGTGCTGTCGATCGTTCATTTGGTCGAACGCCGATTTGTCCTCGCCGGCGTGCTGTTCGGATTCGCGACGTGGACGAAGTACACGTTCGTCCTCGCGGCGATCGGCATCGCGGCGATTTTGATTCGCGAACGCGCGCGCGACTGGTTCCGATTTGCGGTCCCGGTAATCGCAATCGCCGCGATTTGGATGACAAAGAACGCGCTCCTCACCGGGAATCCCGTCTACCCATTTTTAAATCAGATTTTT
>QHVY01000347.1 GCA_003223695.1 Acidobacteriota bacterium | reverse complement strand
AGCGACTCGTTAACCCCGATGTAAAAGCGCTGCGCTGAAGGGCTCCACAGGACGTAAAGGAAATACGGCTTGTCCGAAACTCGCGACATGGTACTGACGGCGATTGGAGTCTCAGGACGGTTGGTTGCGGGGGGTGGATTTGAACCACCGACCTTTGGGTTATGAGCCCAACGAGCTACCAGACTGCTCCACCCCGCGTCACCGGCTGCTGAAAGGAAGGGCGATTATCGTCGGGTGACGATTCTCGCGTCAAGGACTCAGAAAAACGCTGACTGCGCTGGCCTTATTTCCCGCGCACTAACTTCCCGCACCTCGTCCGCGTCCAACCTGCATGGATCAAGCAGTCGCGCTCGTCGAGGCCGCCAAGGTAGCGATCGCACGCAACCTCCATCGCAACGTCACCGTGCGCGACCTCTCACGCGCGATGCGCTGCACACCGTGGCGGCTCTGCCGTGCCTTCCGCCGCTTCACCGGGCAAACGCTGACCAGCTACCGCCATGCCCTTCGACTTCAAGTAGCGGTGGAACGGCTGCGCGAGAGTGGGATCGATCTCACCGATCTGGCGCTCGAGCTCGGATACTCGAGTCACAGCCACTTCACGCACGTCTTTCATCGCCACCTCGGCGTCACTCCCTCACAAGTGCGCGCGGAGGAGCTGAAAAAAGAATTGCCTCGCCCGGTGCCCCACGAGGCGAGGCAATCAGCCTGCTGAGATCTGCTCCTCTCATTCAGGCTACACCACAATAGACGTTAGAGCGGCCGATTGGTTAGGCCGCTATTCTGCTGTTTTCAAAACAGAAACACGAAACATACAAGACAACGTCTGGGCGTATGTGTTGGTGTGTCATGTATGACTGTGTGACTGTCTGTTGATCGCAATTCAATGAATCGTAATCAACACAACACGTCATTGAATCATGACGTCTCTGTAACACGTACACAATTGAACGGATCTTATAGTGACGAATACTGTTGAAGTCACGATGCACAGCAGGCGTACATCCGGCATGAGGCGAAGCAACTTCTCTTTGAAAGGAGAGCTTCGAATGAAACGGTGTCCATTGAGCATGCGACTCAGCGTCGTACTGTGCACCGCACTGATTGCCGTCAGTGCGTTCGCGCAGTTTCAAACAGGAAACATCTACGGCAAAGTGCAGGCGAAAGATGGCTCTGCCCTGCCCGGCGTCACTGTCACGCTGACCGGAGTCGGCGCGCCGCAGACCACGATTACAGACACTCAGGGTGATTTTCGCTTCCTCAACCTCTCGCCGGGAACGTACGGTCTCAAGGCCGATCTGGCCGGATTTGGAACCACGGCTCGAACAGGCATCGGCGTGCGCGTAGGCGCAAATGCCGACGTGACCATGACGCTCAATCCGTCGGTCACAGAGTCGATCACGGTCACCGGCGAGGCGCCGCTGCTCGACGTACGCAAGACGGGAACGGCCATTAACGTTTCGAAGGTCGAGCTCGAGAAAGTGCCGACCTCGCGCGATCCGTGGACGATTCTGCAGCAGGCCCCCGGAGTGCTCATCGATCGCATCAACGTCGGGGGAAACCAGAGTGGTCAGCAGTCGAATTACATCGGCAAGGGCGCGTCTGTAGCGCAGAACACCTGGAACGTCGACGGCGTCAATATCACAGACGAGGGCGCGACAGGCTCCTCGCCGACGTATTACGACTTCGATTCGTTCGAGGAGATGCAGATCACAACCGGCGGCTCCGATCCTCGAATTCAGACACCGGGCGTGCAGCTCAATATGGTGACGAAGCGAGGAACGAACGATTTCAAAGGCTCCGGCCGCTATTTCTATACGCCGGGCAGATTTCAGGCCGCCGCAATCGTGCCCGCCGAAGCGACTTCGTATCTGAAGCATACGAATGAGGTGAACTATTTACGCGATTACGGCGGAGAAGTCGGCGGCCCGCTGTGGAGAGATCATTTATGGTTCTGGGGCGCCGTCGCCGAAAACAAGATTAGCGATGTCAACTCGGCGCTCATTGGAGCTGTCGACACCTTCGACAACATCATCCTGCGCGATAAGAACGCGAAACTGAACGCGCAGATCCTGCCGAACAACAGCGGCGTTGGCTTCTACTCGTACGGTGACAAAGTCCGCAATGCCCGAAGCCTCGGTCCCTTTCGCCCGTTTGAGACTTCCTGGCATCAGAGCGGGCCGACGAAGGTCTATAAGCTGGAAGACACACAGATCTTCGGAACGTCACTGTATTTGACCGGGATGGCGTCAAAAGTCAGCGGCGGCTTCCGGCTCGATCCCAATGGGGGACTCGGTCCGGACGCGCCCACTGCGTGGCGCGGCTCGGACACGGTGTGGCACAACAACTTCGCGTTCTACAACACCGACCGCCCGCAGAAGCAGTATCGATTAGACGGTTCGAAATTCTTCGACATCGGCGCGACCACTCACGAGCTGAAATTCGGATTCGGCTACCGTTCTACGCCGGTGTCGTCGTCCTCCGGATGGCCGGGAGCGACGGAAGGCTACTGGCGGTTCCGCACCAACGGCTACTGCGCTGCACGCGGACTCGCGTCGGGTTGCGCTCAAGCGAAGCTCTTCCGCGATTCCAACAAGAGCATGGCCGAGAGGAGTAATGACCTCTATCTCGGCGACACGATCATCGCCGGCAATCTGACGGTGCAGGCAGGCTTGCGCTGGGATGATCAGACGGGCCGCAATACGCCGAGCTCGGTGACGGCAAATCCGGTGTTAGCGACACCAATCACCGGGATTTCCGGCTGTGCGCCGCCGAATGTCTGTCAGTTGCCGCCGGTCACCTATGGCGGCGATGCGCGGACGCTCAAGTGGACATCGGTCAGCCCGCGGGTGGGTCTCACCTACGCGTTAGGCGGCAACAAGAAGACGCTCCTGCG
>QHVY01000192.1:1646-31760 GCA_003223695.1 Acidobacteriota bacterium | reverse complement strand
GCAAGGAGTTGATTCTGAACTGGCCGGCGAACGGGCCGCGTGTAGCGTCGACCGATGGCGAAGTCGCCTCGCTGCTCGAATCATTCGATTTCCGACGGGAAGCGGACCTCGCAGACCTGCCGCCCAAAACCTACGTCGTCGAGGACGATGGCATTTACGCAAACTTTGGCGGCGACATCGATCTCGTGGAAAACTTCACGACGGCGGCATTTGAGCGCGTATATCGGCGTTTGGGCCTGCAGAAGCTCAACGCGCGCGTGGACGTATGAAGTTTTCCGACAAAGCGCAGTACCTGCGGTATTTGGTCGACCGCCGAGGCATGAAGCCGATCTACATGATTCTCGGCCTCACCTACGACTGCAATTCGTTCTGCCGCACCTGCTTCAACTGGGAGCAGCTCCGCAAGAACAAAGAGCACGAACTGTCGTTCGAGGAGATTCAGAAGACGTTCGCCTCGCTCGACGATCTGCTGTTCGTGGTGATGAGCGGCGGCGAGCCGTTCCTGCGACGCGATCTTCCGGAAGTCTGCGCGATGCTGGCTGAGCAGAATCACGTCAAGCAGATCACCATTCCGACCGGCGCAATTTCCAGCGATCTGATTGCCAAGTCGACGGAGCAGACATTGCAACGCTGTCCATCGACGCAGATCGTCGTGAACCTCTCGATCGATCACATTGGCGAGAAGCACGACTGGATCCGCGGCGTGCCTGGGAATTACGAGAAGGCGAAAAAAACATACGGGCATCTGATTGCGTTGCGTGAGCGATTCACGAATCTCACGGTCAACGTGCACACATGTCTGTGTAACTACAACGTCGACGATCTCGATTTCATCTTCGAGAATGTCCGCCGCGACTTCCCGGCGATCTCGTTTCATTCCTTCGAAATGTTGCGGGGCGATCAGCCGGACAAGAATATCCAGCCGATTTCAACTGAACGTTACAGACAAGTGCTGCCGAAGCTGGAGGCGTACTGGAACTCGTTTCATCACTACGACAGCTTCCTGAAATTCGTGAAGATCTACACGCGACGCCTCGAGCTCGCGGTTCTGGAGCAGGAGACCCAGGTGCAGCCGTGCTACGCGGGCATGATCTCCGGTGTGCTCGACGCGCGCGGCGAAGTGCGGATGTGCGAGCTGCGTGAGGCGGTCGGCAACGTGCGCGACACAGGCTACGACTTCAGCAAACTGTGGTTCTCGCCCGACGCCGACGCGCAGCGCGCCTCGATCAAAGCGAAAGAGTGCCACTGCACGCACTCGTGTTTCCTGTCGTCATCGCTGGTGTTCAATCCGAGGACGTGGGGAGCGTACTTTGCCTCCACAGTCGTGAACTTTCTGTCAGCCGCTTGAGGGTCGCGATCGTCGGGCCGGTCTATCCGTACCGCGCCGGCATCGCCTACTGCACAACTCGGTTAGCCGAGGAGCTCGGCGCGGACGTCATCTCTTTCAAGCGCCAGTATCCGAAGCATTTTTATCCCGGCGGAGATGACATCGATCCGAGCCTTCCGCGCGCGAATGCCGATTTTCTGCTGGACATTTTGAATCCCATCACTTGGTTCCAAGCTGGGCGACGCCTCCGCGATTACGACGCGATCATCTTTGTCTGGTGGATCTGGGTTTGGGCGCTGCCGTACCGGCTGATGATGATCGGAAAACGCCGCGTGATCTTGCAGTGCCACAACATCGGCGAGAAGGAGCCGGCACGTTGGAAGCGCGCGCTCGCAAATCTCGTGTTCCGGCGGGCGAACGTCCTCGTCGTTCACGCTCGCTCGGAAGCCGACGAGGCGAGACGGCGTGTGCGGGCTGGCTTCAGCCGGCCGGCTAAAGCCGGCCCACACGCTCAGATCGTGCAGACGTTTCTTCCCGTACACGAGCTCGGGCGCGACATTCCGTCGCGCGAAGAGGCGCGGCAGAAATTCAAATTGTCGGGCAACGTTGCCCTTTTCTTCGGTCACATTCGGCCGTTCAAAGGGCTCGACATCGCGCTCCAGGCTTGGCGGCAGTTAAAAACGAACGCCACGTTGTTGGTCGCAGGCGAGTCGTGGTGGAGGACAGCCGCCCCGGCTGTCCAGCCGAACGTGCGATTCGATCTTCGATTCATCCCTGATGCGGAGATCGCCACGTACTTCGCCGCCGCGGATGTGGTCCTCGCGCCGTATCGGATCGAGGCGCAGAGCGGCGTCGCCTTGACGGCGTTTCATTTCGCGCGGCCGGTCATCGCCACTTCTGTCGGCGGATTGCCGGAGATCATCGACGGCCGCAACGGCATCCTTGTGCCGCCCGAAGATCCTGCCGCGCTCGCCCGCGCCGTCGACGAGTTCTTTACGCGCCGTGACCGCGCCGACATGGAACGTGCCGCCGCCGAAAGCGCGCGCCGCTATTCGTGGCAGGAATACGGCGCGATAATGAATCGCTTGCTCGTGTCATCCCGAGCGTAGCGAGGGACCTGGAGGCAAGGGCGGCACGATGTGTTTGCTCGTTTCGTGATCTCTGTGCCACCCTGCCCCCCAGCTCCCTCGCTACGCTCGGGATGACATGCGAATGAGATTCTCGCCACGACGGATCAAAGTCGGCCTCGAGCTGACGTCGAAGTGCAACCTGCGCTGCGGAATGTGTCCGCTGCCGGTGCTGCGCCGTCCGTACGAGGACATGGAGTGGCCGCTCGTCGAGCGCGCGGAGAAAGAAATTCACGGCACCGGGCTGCGGCTCAAATGGCTGCACGAGATGGGCGAGCCGCTGCTGTACGCACGACTCGATGACGCGATCCGTCTTTTTCCAGAGGCCAGCGTGAGCACCAATGGTCTTCTGCTGACGGAAGAAATTGGCGCGAAACTGCTCGCGTCGCCGCTGAAGCGGCTTCGCATCTGCCTCGATTCGGTGAATCCGAGCGTCTATCCGCAGCTTCGCACGGGCGGCGATTTCGACCAGCTCGTCGAGCTCACCCGCAATTTTCTCCGGCAGGCGAAAGGACATCCGCTTCGAATCGAGATTCAGAAGATGCGCTCGCGCCTGACACTCGATGAGACGATCGAAGATTTCCGTCGGCTGTTCGATCTCCATCAGTTCCGCAACGCACGCGTGATCGAGAAGACGTGCGAAGCGCTCGACGTCAACGAGGAAACCGACCTGCACGGAAAATTTTACGGTTGCGTGCAGGGCGCATTTTTCACGTGGGTGGTGATTTTCGCCGATGGCCGCGTGACGCACTGCTGCTACGACGCTCACGGCGAACAAATCCTCGGCGACCTCAAACGGCAGTCGCTGATGGAGATCCTCGACAGCCCACGAATGGCAGAGATGCAGGCGGCCTTCGACCGCCGCGATTTCACGAACCTTCCGCGCTGCGGCGAGTGCTTCAAGCATGGCGGCGAGTCGCACGCCTTTAACGATGTGTTAACAAGTGTGCAGAACCTTCCCGGCGCGGCGAAGGATGTGGTACGAAAGGTGATTGACGTTCGGTACAGGTCATGAAAACGACCGCCGCAGTCTGCCTTCTGCTGCTTACCGCGTGTGCTTCGCACCAGCCGTCGATCGCCACCGCTCCTGGTCCCGTCAATCTGGTTGTCACAGCGCAGTCACCGTTGCGACAGTCGGATGCCGATCTCTTCCGCAAGATCACGCAGCAGTACGTTCAGCATTACGTGCATGACGGCCGGCCGCTGACCGTTTCGATCACGCTTGGCGAACAGGCGCGCCCGTTGTTAGGCCGTGATGCTTCGTCAAACGGTTACTGGCTCGTCGACACGTCGTATTCAACGCAGACTGGGCACCCCGTGCCACTCGTCGGCGGCATGACCGCAGCGGAAGTGGGATTCATCCCGATGGTCGGCGGGGGCGGGGGAGGGGGCGGCGGGAGTATCACGTATTTCGGACAGATACTCACTGCGGCCTACTCGATCACTGATGCGTCCGGAAAGATTCTCGAAGAGCGCTCATTTCCCCTGTGCCCTCTCCTCAACGCCTCATTTTTTGTCGGCAGGCGGCTCGAGGATTACCACGACGTGAGCGTGTACATCGCCAAACGGGTGGCAAAGGTGCGGTGATCACCGGAAGCTGATCGAAACGCAAGTGTGGCGGCGGGCGCCCTCGCCCCCCGCTCTACTGCATGTAGAAAAATTGCAGGTCACTTCTGCTCTCGCTATGTTTGAGGAATGGTTGTTGGATCAGACACAATGCGTGTCGCCGCAACCTTCCTCATCTCGAAAAGCCCGGCAAGACGTACTTTGCAACGTTCTGCACGTTCAAGCGGCAGATCCTTCCGCCTGCCGCGCGCTCCGTTGTCCTGGACTCTGTCGTTCACGATCACCAATCGAAGTATTGGCTCGAAGCAGCGGTTGTGATGCCGGATCATGTCCACCTGATCTGCACGCCGTATGAACTGCGATTATGGATGCTGCTGCAGGCGATAAAAGGATCGTCTTCGCACCGCATAAAGTACATTTTGTCGCCACCTATCTGGCAGGATGAGTCGTTTGATCACATTCTCCGCAGCGGTGAAAGCGCGCGTACCAAAGCGGAGTACATTATTAACAATCCTGCGCGGAAGGGTCTGGTCGCTACCGTAGACGAATGGCCTTGGTTGTGGCGTTCTTGGATTGAAGGCGCGGCGGGCGAGGGCGCCCGGCGCCACACACAGGAATTCACCGGAAGCTGATCGGAATATCGTCCATCGTCAGCACGCCTGGACGCGCGCTGATCACCCGCGGAATTGCGTTGACCACCATCGCGGCTGTCGCGCGATCGCCGTGGACGCCGCCTTTGATCTCCATCTCCAGATCAGGAACGCCGTGCACGATCACACGATCGGCGGCGACGTCCTCCGCTCCGACGTACATCCGCAGCTCCAGACGCACATTGATCTTGCCTCGTCCTTCGATCGTCTGATGCACGCCCGCGACCTGCCCCGGTGCAACCTTTAGATACTGCGTCACCACTTCGCGCTCGGCGACGATCGGCTCGATCTTCTCGTCGCTGATCTTCTCGAATTCGACTCCGAGACCGTTGCCGACGAGCATCAGCGATTCGCGAAGACCCATGTGCTTGATCTTTCCCGACTGCACCGCGGCGCGAAATTCAGCCGTAGTCATTCCGGCCCCCACTTTCCGCTGCAGCGGCTCGCGCCGTGTCGAGGCGTTCTGAATTCGGATGATTTCGACGGCGTCGACGCGCTGACACACGGACGTGAGAGTCAGAGGCAGTTTGTCCATCACGAAGCCCGGGTTCACGCCGGTGCCGAGGAGAGTGACGTTGTGCGAGCGAGCGGTCTGCTGCAGATCCGCGCGAATTTGCTGATCGAGCGGGAACGACAACTCCTCGCAGGTAGAGACGACGTGACAGCCGCGCTCGAGCAGGCTCTTGAGCTGCGATGACACTTCGCGCAGACGCGAACCGGTCGAGTGGCAGACGACCTCCGGCTTGCCCTGCAAGTCAGGCGTGACTTTCACTCCGGCTAAGCGGCCGAGGCCGATGACCTCGCCAAGGTCTTTGCCGATTTTGTTCGGATCGATGTCCACCGCGGCGACGAGTTTCACCCACGGCTTGGTGAGCAGCAGGCGCGCGATCTCCGCTCCGATCGGTCCGATTCCGTATTGCGCGACGCTGACTGGTTGCGGGTTCATGGCGGCGCGCATTGTAAAGCAACGCTTGTAGGGCACGGCTGCGCCGTGCCGCATTCCGGGGTTCGGCACGACGCAGTCGTGCCCTACGCGAACAGGACGGGCTGTTGTTCTTCCTCCTCGACGAAATTTGACACTCCGATTCCCGCGAGCCGGAATCGGCTGTCGTTGGGGAAATCGAAGCGCGTGAGCAGCTCAGTGCCGATTCGTGCCAGGTCATCGCCGCTCGCCGGCGGCAGCTCCGGCGTGATGCGCCGCGTCGCCGTTTCGAATCCGCCGGTGCGCAGTTTGACGGTCACGGTGCGGCCGGCGAGCTTGCGTTCAGCGAGCGCTTCCCACAGCGAATGCGCTTCGCCGCGAATGTAGTCGGCCACTTCCTCGAGCGTGATGTCGCGTGGAAATGTGCTTTCGCTCGACCACGACTTTCGTTTGCGCGACGGCTCGACCGGGTTGTCATCGATTCCGCGGGCGAGCTCCCAAAGGCGCGTGCCCCATTTTCCGAAACGATCGATGAGCTGCTCCTGTGAGAAGCGCTGCAAGTCGCCGACAGTCGCCACGCCTATGTCGGTCATGATCTTCTCCGTCGCTTTGCCAACGCCGGGAATCTTGCGCACCGGCAGCGTGACCAGGAACGATTCGATCTGATGCGGCCGGATCACGAACAGTCCATCGGGTTTTTTCCAGTCTGAGGCGATCTTCGCCAGAAATTTGTTCGGGGCGACGCCTGCGGAAGCGGTGAGCTGCGTCTCGTTGCGAATCTCGCGTCGAATGGTCTCCGCCGTTTCGGTCGCCGTCGGAATTCCGGTCAGCTCCTCAGTCACGTCGAGGTAGGCCTCATCGAGCGAGAGCGGCTCGACGAGCGGCGTGTGACGATGAAAAATGTCGCGGATCTGAGTCGATACAACGCGATATTTCTCGAAGTCCGGTCCGATGAATACTCCCTCCGGACAGAGACGCCGCGCGCGACTCGACGGCATCGCCGAATGCACTCCGAATTTTCGCGCCTCGTATGACGCCGCGCAGACGACGCTGCGCTCGCCCGGCCAGCCGACGATTACCGGCTTACCACGAAGTTCCGGCCGATCGCGCTGTTCGACCGACGCGTAGAATGCGTCCATGTCGATATGAATGATTTTTCGCATCTGCAGACGCCGGCGTTCCTCGTCGACAAGAGTATTGTCGAGCAAAACTGCGCCCGCATGCGCGAGAAGGCCCGCGTGTCGGGTGTGGTGTTCCGGCCGCACGTCAAGACGCACAAGACAGCCGAGATTGCCCGCATGCAGCATGGGGGAGCGCTCGGGCCGATCACTGTTTCGACGTTGGCTGAAGCGGAGTTTTTCGCCGGCGCCGGTTTCAAAGAAATCACGTATGCGGTGCCGATCCCGCCCGAGAAAATCGATCGCGCGGCGGCGCTCGCGCAGAAAATCGACACGTTAAATTTGCTGATCGACAGCGAGGCTGCTCTACGAGCGTTAGAGCAGCAAAAACACGTTTTCGATGTCTTTCTGAAAGTCGATTGCGGCTATCACCGCGCCGGTGTCGATCCCGATTCGCCCGACAGCGTGCGTCTCGCGCTGGCGATCGCGCGCTCGCCATCGGTGCGATTTCGAGGTCTGCTGACGCACGCCGGTCACTCCTACAACGCGCGAACCGTCGACGAGATCCTGCGCGTCGCGGCGGAGGAGACCGCGTGCCTCACGCGTTTTCGTTCGAAGCTTTCCATGAATGTCATTCGAAGCGTCGGTTCCACGCCGACGGCATCGGTCGTCGATCGATTCGATGACGTCGATGAAGTTCGGCCGGGAAATTACGTTTTCTACGACGCGTTTCAGGCGACGATCGGATCGTGCACGCGTGCTGATGTCGCCGTCTCAGTTCTGGCGACGGTCGTCGGCTCGTATCCCGAACGGCATCAGGCGATTATCGACGCTGGAGCCCTCGCTCTCTCCAAAGACCTCGGTCCCAATCACATTGATACGAAATTTGGTTATGGTATTGTGTGCGACTTGGAGCTGCGTCCGCTGCCGATGCATCTCGTCGCGCTTTCTCAGGAGCACGGCAAACTTGAAACGGCCACGCCGCCTGTGGTCGGCACGCAGCTTCGCATCATGCCGAATCACTCATGCCTGACGGCGGCGATGTACGACGTCTATCACGTGATCGCGAACGGCAATGTGATCGAGGCATGGCGACCGTGCCGTGGCTGGTAGCGCTGTTGCACGCCCATCGGTGCATGGCAGAAAAGAAGAAAGAGAATCTGACGCAGAAGCAGATCCGCGAGAAGCGCGAGAAGGCTGGCCGCGCGCTCGAAGAAGGTGAGCCGGTGCAGAAGGTTACCGATCAATCGGGCGGCGCCAAGCGCGGCGGGTATTTCAAGAAGCGCGATTACGGAACGTAGAGCCGCCTCTCAGGCGGCTCCAGCCGGCTAAGAGCCGGCTCTACGTTGAAAAGGCCGACGCGTTACACTGGTCGCGATCGGTCCGTGTCCACAGGCCTTGCTTTAGCCACTTTGTTTACCGCCGTGATCATTCTGGCGCTTGGCGTAGCTGTCGTCGCGCGCGCCCGAGGATCACTCATCAGCCTGCTTTTCTTCGCGATGAGCGTCGCAGCGGCCGGATGGCTGGCGGGATTTTCCGCCGTCTATGAAAGCCGCGATGCCAATCATGCGATCGCGTGGGCACGCGTCGCATCATTCTTCTCCTCTCTGATTCCGGCGGCTACGTTTCACTTCGCTGCCGCGTACACCGGACATCGTCGCGCACTCCGAGGAGCGATTGCCTTTTGCTGGTCGTTCTGTCTGATCGTCGCCGTCATCAGTGTTAGCACCTCCCTTTTCGTGACCGGATTGTGGCGGTACCCGTGGGGCTTTTACCCACGCGGCGCCATCTACAACCTCGGCTGGATCGCGGTGTTCGCTGTGATCCTCGGAGCAAGCCTGCTGTTGATCTGGCGTGCGTCGCGGAAACTCGAAGGCATCGCCCGAGCGAACGCGCGCACGATCATGATCGCCTTTGCTGTCGGTTGCTTCGCGCTGATTGATTTTCTGCCCATCGTCGGCGTCGCTATCCGCCCGGTCGGCTTCCTCGCGATCCTCGGATTCGTCGGCGTGGCGGCGAATTCGATCTGGCGATATCACCTCGTCGAGCTGACGCCGGAGTACGCCGCCGGTCAGATTCTCGCAACGATGAAGAGCGCGGTGATCGTGATTGATCTCGACGGAAAGATTCGCGTCCTGAACCACACCGCGGCTTCAATGCTCGGATTCAGCGAAGGTGAGCTGCTCGGCAAACCGGTGCGAACGATCATGGATCCGGAAGAATCGATCAGCACGGGCCAGCTCCTGCGCAGCGGCGGCGCGCTCGAGCTGCACATGGCCTGGCGAAACGCGTCGGGAACGCGCGTCGACGTCACTGCCTCGTCCTCTTTCGTGCGCGATGCGGACGGCTCGCCGGTCGGAGTGGTCTACGTCGCCAGCGATGTGACCGAGCGCCGCCGCGGCGAGCAGGCCCAGCGTGAGAGTGAGCATCGCGATCGCACGCTCTTCGAAGGCAATCCGCTGCCGATGTGGGTCTATGACTTCGAGATGAGGCATTACGGCTTCTCGAAAGACGAATTTCTGCAGATGACGATCGCCGATATCCGCCCGCCGGAAGAGCTTCCGACGATGTACTCGACGCTCGCCGCGCTGCACGATCGCGATCGCAATCGCATTTTCCGCCATCGCAAAAAGAACGGAACAGTGTTCGATGCGGAGATCACATCGTTCGAATTCGTCTCCGCGGGCCGGCGTGCGCGTCTGGTGATCGCCGTCGACGTCACCGAACGTCGAATCGCCGATGAGCGGCTGAGGGAGAACGAGGAGCGGTATCGGCTGCTTTTCGAGCGCAACCTCGCCGGCGTTTTTCGTTCCACTATCGACGGACGAATTCTCGAAGTGAACGACGCTCTCGCGCGCATCTTCGGTTACACGCGCGAAGAGCTGCTGACGGTGACGTCGTACAGCCTCTACTTCACGCCGGAGGAGCGGCAGCGGCTGATGGCGCGGTTGCGCGAACAGAAATCGCTCTCGAACATCGAGCTGCGTATGCGGCGCAAAGACGGCAGCGAAATCTGGGCGCTCGAGAACATGAACCTTCTCGAATCAGGCGATGACGGCATCATCGAGGGAACGATCATCGACATCACCGATCGAAAGGCAGCACAGGAGCAGGTCGAGTATCAGGCGTACCACGACGTGCTCACAGGCCTTCCGAACCGGCTTCTGTTTCGCGATCGCATCGGCGTCGCGCTCGCCCATGCGCGACGTAACCGGCGAGCCGTGGCAGTCATGTTTCTCGATCTCGATCAATTCAAACTCATCAACGACACCCTCGGCCACACAGTCGGCGATGGTCTGTTGCAAGCCGCGGCGGAGCGGTTGGTGCGCTGCGTGCGCGCCGACGACACCGTGGCGCGCATGGGCGGGGACGAGTTCACGATTCTGATTTCCGATCTGCCGGACGCGCGTGGAGCGCTGACCGTCGCGCAGAAAGTCCTCGATAGCATGTTGAAGCCAATGGTCGTCGATGGCCATGAGCTCTTCGTCACCACGAGCGTCGGCATCGCGGTTTTCCCCGAAGACGGAATGGATGCGGAGACGCTGCTGAAGAACTCCGACCGCGCGATGTATCGCGCGAAGGAGGCTGGTCGAAACAACTATCAGTTTGCGACAGGCGTCGCGGTGGAAGGATCGGTCGGACGGTTGTCGCTCGAACGGAGCCTGCATCACGCGTTCGACCGGCAGGAATTCGTTATCCACTACCAGCCGATGATCGAGCTCGATACGTATCGCGTCGTCGGAGCTGAGGCGCTGATCCGCTGGAACAATCCGGAGCTGGGACTGCTGTCTCCCGACGAATTCATTCCTGTCGCCGAAGATTGCGGACTGATTTTTCCAATCGGCGAGTGGGTGCTGCGCACCGCTTGTGCGCAGATGAAGCAGTGGCATCGCGCAGGCCACGGCGATCTGCACGTGGCCGTGAATCTCTCGGCGCGACAATTTCAGCAGCACGATTTGACGTCGATGATCGAGCGCATCCTCGAGGAGACAGGTCTTCCGGCGTCATCTCTGGACATCGAGATCACGGAGTCGACGGCGATGCACAACGCGGAGATGTCGCTGGCGATCATGACCCGTCTCAAACAAATGGGCATTCGGCTGTCGATCGACGACTTCGGCACCGGCTACTCATCGCTGAGCTATCTGAAAAAGTTTCCGATCGACACAGTGAAAATCGATCAGAATTTCGTGCGCGACCTGACTGCGAGCCCGAACGATGGTGCGATCATCTCCGCGGTGATCTCGATGGCTCGCGCGCTGAACCTCCGCGTCGTCGCCGAGGGCGTGGAGACGGAAGAGCAACTCGAGTTTCTGCGGCGTCAGCACTGCGAGACCATTCAGGGATTTCTGTACAGCCATCCGCTGCCGGCGGAGGAGTTCGAGGGCGTTCTCGTGGCGCGCAATTGAAATCACCACAGAGGGGACGGAGAGGACGGAGACTCCGTCCTCTCCGTCCCCTCTGTGGTGAATTAGAATCTCCCGCCCATGCTCCGCGCTGTGGCCGTCGTCGCGCTCTTCGCCATGATTGTTGCTCCCGATATCGACCGCCGTCTCGCGCGCTTCAAGCCTGTGGAGATGCCGTTTTCGTTCGAGGGATACACTCCGCGCGAGCGGACGCTGATCAACGAGCTGATCGCGGCGTGTCGTGATCTGGAGAACATCTACTGGCGCCAGAACAGCCCTGAAGACATTCCGATTTACAAGTCGCTGCCGAAGGGCCCGCTGAAGCGATATCTCTGGATCAACGGCAGCCGCTACGACCAGATCGAGGAAAACAAGCCCTTCATCGGAACCGAGCCGATGCCGCCGGGCCGCGCGCTGTACGCGCGCGGTCTGACGCGCGAACAAATCGAAGCGTACGTCAAGGCGCATCCCGATCGAAAAAAAGAGATCTACGACGAGCGCACCGTGATCGAGGCGGACATGAAGACCGCGCCGTATCACGTTCGCTATCGGCAGTGGCTCGAGCCGGCGGCGCGCCATCTACGCAGCGCGGCGGAGGCGAGCGACGACAAAGCATTCGCGGAATTTCTTCGCATGCGCGCCAATGCTTTGCTCGACGACGACTACTACGAGAGCGATCTGGCGTGGGTACGGCTGAAGGATCCGAAATTCGACATCATCTTCGCTCCCTACGAAACCTATCTCGATAATCTCCTCGGCGTGAAAACGTCGTATGGCGCAGCAGTGCTCATTCGCAACGAGGAGGAGAGCCGCAAGCTGGCCGCGTTTCAGAAATATGTCCCCGACATTCAGGACGCGCTGCCGCTCGAGGCCGAGGATCGGCCGTCGAAGAGGGGACAGGAGACGCCGATGGAGGTGATGGACACGCCGTTCCGCGCCGGCGATCTCCGCCACGGATATCAGGCCGTCGCGGACAACTTGCCGAACGATCCGCGCATCCACGAAAAGGTTGGGAGCAAGAAGATTTTTTTCAAGAATTACATGGACGTCCGCGTGGATCACGTGATCCTGCCACTGGCGAAGCGAATCATGAGCGCCGATCAAGCTTCACAAGCGAGCGCGGACGGCTATCTCACAATCGTGATGCTGCATGAGATCGCACACGGGCTGGGGCCGGCCTATGCGAGGAAAAATGGTCAACATGTTGACATTCGCGAAGCGATCGGACCTGCATTCTCCGGATTGGAAGAAGCGAAAGCGGACGTCGTCGGAATGCTCGGCGTCAAATGGCTCGTCGACCACGATGCGCTTCCGCAAGCACGGCTCGACGAATATTACGCGTCGTACGTTGCCGGAATTTTTCGCACTGTTCGGTTTGGCACGGGCGAGGCGCACGGTCGCGCGGAGATGATGGAGTTCAATTTTCTCTCCGAGCGCGGTGCCATCACCCGCGACGGCAGCGGCCGCTATGCGGTTGACTACGGCAAGATGCCGGACGCGATCGCTGCGGTGGCCAAAGAGTTGCTGGACATCGAGGCGAGAGGTGATCGCGCGCGAGCCGAAGCGTGGTTTGCACGTTATGAGAAAATGCCGGCCGATCTCGGCGCAGCGCTCGCCGCGGCGGGCGACGTGCCGGTAGACTTTGACCCCCGATTGCCATTTCGAGAAGGCGTGCATTGATGCCGGCACAACAAAGACGTGTTCTCGTCGTTGACGATGACGCGACCATCCGCGCTCTCCTGGGATCCGTCCTCCGCCGCCGCGATCTCGAAGTCGACGAGGCGGCCGATGGGGCCGAAGCGCTCGACCTGCTGCGGCAAAACAGCTACGCCGTCGTTCTTCTCGATCTGCTCATGCCGAATGTCGACGGCTTTGCAGTGCTCGATGAGTTTGGGTCGGCGATTTCTACTCCTGTCGTTCTGGTGATCACTGGCGCTGATCGCTCGCTCATCAAGCAGCTCGATCCGCAGCGGATTCACGGCGTGGTGCGCAAACCGTTCGATAGCGAAGATCTCGCCGACGTCGTGGTCGCATGCGCGGAAATCAGAAGCCGGCGGCCGTTCGAGGCGATGGCCATCTCGGCGATGATTGCCGGGGGGCCATTTCTGGCGTGGCTCAATCGCTTCGGGGGATAGATTCACCACAGAGAACACAGAGAGCACAGAGGCGTCTCTGTGTGCTCTGTGCTCTCTGTGGTGAATCAAAATGGCATGCGATTGCGCAGCAAATCGGCAATCAACAGGATCATCGGCGTCGAGGAACAGAACACCGTGCGGCCGCGCGAGCCGCCGTCGTCGGTATCGCCCACGCAGCGTTTCACCGCCTCGAGCAGAGTGTCCACGTCGAACGGCTTGCTGACGATTCCGCAGACGCCATACGATTTTGCGCGCTCTGTTTCTCTTGCCGTGAGCACCGCGGTCACCACGAGCACGCTCGGGAGCATCTCCGGATTGTTGGCCTTCAGAAAATCGAGAACGGAAAATCCATCGTACTGCGGCATTCGCAGATCGAGCAGAATCACGGCGTACTGATTCGTGCGCAGCTTCTCGATCGCTTCCATTCCGTCGCTGGCGATCTCGATTTGAAAATCACGGCGCAGAATCGCCGTGATCAGCGTGCATGTCGCCTCGTTGTCGTCGACAAGAAGAACCACCGGCTTCTCGGCGTTCGACATCAGTCCTCCGGATGCTTTCGTTGTGAACCGGGGCGCATTCTACACTGATGGAAAGATGACCGAAGGGGCGATTGTGATTGCCGTTTCCAGCGCGCGCTGCCGGCTGTTTCTGGACGGAAAAGAGATCGACTGCATCGTCCCCTCCGAAATTGCCAGGCGGCAGCGAAGCTCGCTCGCAGTCGGCGATCGGGTGATCGCAGAGCCGGTCGATGACAAAGTGTGGCGTCTCATCACTGTTCTGCCGCGGAGGACGGTGCTGTCGCGTCCCGATCCACTCAACCCGCGCGTGGAGCGGCTCATCGCCGCGAACATCGATCTGGTCATCAATGTGGTGTCGATCAAGGCGCCGCCGCTGCGTCCGCGGCTGATCGATCGATTCCTGATCGCCACGCAACGCGGAGGCGCGCAGCCGGCGATCTGCGTCAACAAGATCGATCTCGCTGAGAACCGCGAACTTCCAGAGCTGCAGCCTTATGAACAGTTGGGAATTCCGATCGTAGTCTGTTCGACGCGCACGGCAGAGGGCATCGACGCATTGCGAACGCTGATCGAGGGCAAAACGTGCGCGCTCGTCGGCCACAGCGGCGTCGGCAAGTCGTCGATTCTCAATGCGCTCGATGCTCGCCTGCAGCTCGCCACCGCCGATGTGCACAAGAAGCGGGGCACCGGCCGCCACACCACCAGCGCTTCCACTCTGTTCGATCTCGGCAACGAGACGTATGTGATCGATACGCCCGGCATTCGCGAGTTCGGCCTGTGGGACATCACGCCCGAGTCGCTGCGCCAAGCCTTTCCCGAATTCGAGGAGGCGGCGGAATGGTGCCGCTTCAACGACTGCACTCACCTTCACGAGCCGGACTGCGAGGTCAAGAAACGAGTCGAGCGGGGCGAAATCAGCCCCGCTCGTTATGACGCGTACCTGCGACTGGCTACCGAGTCTGAACGCAGCCGCTGACCACGTTCGACCACTCGTATTGATAGCCGTAGCCGTTGCTGTCGATGAACGGTGCCGGCGACCATGCACACTTGTCGTCCGCTTCATTGCCGCGGCGGTCGAACCATGCGTTCAGGTCGGGATCGGTCACCGCTTCGCGAGTCTCGTGACAAACGAAGTGTTCCTGATCCTGCACGGTGTTGAAACCCGAAGCATGGCATCCGCTGCAGCTCGGGTACGGTTCGATCGAGTACTTGATGTCACGGCCGCCGTTCGAGAAGTGTCCGTGATAGGCGCAATACGCGAGATTCGGGCCGCCGCACGATGTCGAGCTTCCGTCAGAAGAGTACGAAGTGCTCGGGATGAAGACCTCGTAGATCGTGCTGTTGTCGAATGCGTTGCCGTTGCCCAGGTATCGCAGTACCTCGGCCTGTACGTCAGCATCCGTGACATTGGTCGGAGGTGTGCTCGTGTCGAACCAATCGTTCGATCCCAGCGAGAGGTTCGACAGCCCGATAGGCTGATTGCCGGTGCCGAGGTTCTCGTAGTACTGAGTGATGA
Source organism: Acidobacteriota bacterium (assembly GCA_003223695.1). Classification (GTDB taxonomy): domain Bacteria; phylum Acidobacteriota; class Thermoanaerobaculia; order Gp7-AA8; family Gp7-AA8; genus Gp7-AA10. Next base: position 16,475 of record QHVY01000192.1, on the reverse strand, counting down.
CGTTGAATTCAGGGTTGGTACCGTACTGGTTCCGGAAGTTTTGCAGCGTGCGGGCATAGTTATAGTCGCCCGACGTCGTGTTGTTGAAACTCGGGCCCCAGAAAATCATCACCACCTTCGCCTGCAGAAGGACCGGCGCGCCGGCGTGATAGACGAGGTTTGTGCCCCCGCCGCCGCCCGGTCTTGCCCACCCCTGCGGGCGGAACTTATGGTTATTCGTTTCCGGCGTGTTCTGAGCAAAAGCACCACTGACAACGAGCAAAGCTACAGCAAGAATGATGGGTCGTTTCATCAAAGGCCTTTCTCCTCGCAGAATTGAATTGAATGCAGGCCCATGAGTCTACACCAATAATGGAATTTGTCATCAATCCTCGGGAAACCGGCTTCATCCGTCTCGATTTTGCGGAGCTCTTTGGAAATCGGAATCCCGTCGTCCTCGAAGTTGGCTCGGGGAAAGGCCGCTTCCTCATCGCCTCAGCGATCGAGCGTCCGGACCTGAATTTCATCGGCATCGAGAAATCGCTGCATTACTACCGCGTCATCCGCGACCGTGTGACCAAGCGCGGGCTGCGCAATGTACGCTTGATCAATCACGATGCATTTCTGATCCTCCAGAAAATGATTAATGATAATTCGATATCAGAAATATATATGTATTTCCCGGACCCATGGCCGAAACGGCGCGAGCAGAAGCGGCGCATCATTCGCCCCGAGGCGTTGACCGAGATGCGGCGTGTGCTCGTCGACGGGGGATCGGGCATCTACGTCACCGACCATCGCGAATATTTCGACGCCGCCGCGCCGCTCATCGCGCAGTTCTTCCGATCCGAGACGCGCATCCCCGGCCCCTCTGATCCGCCCCGGACCAATTACGAGGCCAAGTACCGGGCCGAGGGGCGGGAGATTTACGAGGTGAGATTCTGGAAGACGAGGAATGTTGAATGTTGAATGTTGAATGTTTTCCGAGAAGTCCATTCAACATTCAACATTAAACATTTAACATTCCTCGTATGCGCATCCTTGGCGTCGACCCCGGCTCGATTACCACCGGTTTCGGCGTGATCGAATCCGATCGCGGGAAGCTCCTGCTGATCGAGCAGGGATCGATCACCACGGCTCGGAGCTCGGATCTCGCCGATCGGCTGTGCCATATCCATGATGGGCTCCTCGCAGTGATCGCCCGCACATTGCCGGCCGCCGTTGCGGTGGAGACTCCATTCGCAGGGCAGAACATGAAGAGCCTGATCCAGCTCGCGCATGCGCGAGGAGTGATCTTGCTGGCCGCCCGTGCGGCCACTCTGCCCGTTTACGAATACGCGCCGCGCTCGATCAAGAGCGCCGTGGTCGGCTACGGCGGCGCGGAGAAGGAGCAGGTGGCGAAGATGGTGCGTCTGCTCCTTGTTGGCTGTTCGACGCAAGTGATGTCGGTTGACGCATCGGACGCGCTCGCCGTGGCGATCTGCCACGCGCATACCCATGCAACGGCAACGAGGCTGAAGATCGCCCGATGAGCGCCTCGCTTCCCGAGGAACAGTCGCTCGAGGCGGAGGCGAGGGCGAGGCCCGGCTGGCTGCGTCAGACGTTCAGCGCGCTGCACTATCGCGATTTTCGATTGCTGTGGATCGGCGCGTTCACGTCGACGACCGGCACCTTCATGCAGACGCTCGCGCAGGCCTGGCTCGTCTACTCGATGACGAATTCCGCGTTCCTTCTCGGCGTCGACGGCTTTCTCTCCACCGGACCGATGCTGCTGTTCTCCCTCTTCGGCGGCGTGATCGCCGATCGCGTCGCGCGACGCAAGATCATGCTGCTGTCGCAATACTTGCAGATGTCGTTCGCGCTGATCCTGGCGCTACTGATCTATCTGCATCAGGTGAAGGTGTGGCACATCTTCGTGATGTCGTTCCTCACCGGCAGCACGCAATCATTCAGCGGACCGGCGTACGCGTCGCTGTTGCCGCTGCTCGTCGAGCGCAAAGACGTGCCGAACGCGATTGCCATGAACTCCATGCAATTCAACCTCGCCCGCTTCCTCGGTCCGGCGCTTGGTGGGGTGGTGTTCGCTGCGTGGGGAGCGGCCGCGTGCTTCACGCTGAACGGCATTTCATTCATCGCCGTCATCATCGCGCTTTCCGTCATCCGCATTCCGCCGATTCATGAGCAGAGCCGCCCGGTCGGCATCTTTCACGAGATGAAGGAAGGATTTCACTTCGTGATCACGCGGCGCTCGTTGCTGCTGCTCACGTTTCTGTCATTCGCCAGCACGTTTCTCGGAGTGCCGCTGTTCACGATGCTGCCCGTTGTCGCGAAGAACATCTTTAACCTCGGCGCGCGCGGGCTGTCGCTGCTGCAGGCGGACTACGGCATTGGATCGGTGGTCGGCGCGATTTTCGTGGCGGGAAGCGGCTACGCGGCGAAGAAGGGGAAGATCGCTCTCCTCATGCAGCTCGTCTTCGCCATCTGCCTCGGATTGTTCGGCCTCTCGCGCAATCTGGTGAGTAGTCTGTTGATCGGATTCGTCGCCGGAGCATGCATCGTCGGCGTGGTGTCGCTCTACAGCTCCCTCGTGCAACTCATGATCAATGACTCCATGCGCGGGCGCGTGATGTCGATTTTCATGCTCGCGTTTCGGGGCGGCATGCCGCTCGGCAATCTCGCCGCCGGTTACGTCGCGCAGCGCTGGTCGATTTCGCTCGCGCTGGCGGTGAACGGAGCGATACTGGCGGCGGTGGCGCTAATCTTCATTGTGCGCGGAACCGATCTGGATGTGGGCACGGACTTCAGTCCGTCCGGTCGGGCTGAAGCGCGACCCACATGACGCAACGCACGCTTTTTGCTTAAATGCCGTCCGCGGCCATGGCCAAGCAAGAGACAGAGTCCGCTGCTGCCGTCATCGACGCAGTATGCGCGCCCGACTGGACCGAGATCCTGCGGCAGATGATTCTCGTCCGCCGCTTCGAAGAGGCCACCGAGCGCGAGTTTCGCCGTGGAAAAATCGGCGGATATCTGCACGTGTACATCGGCCAGGAGGCGGTCGCATCCGGCATCATCAGCGCCCTTCGCAAAGGCGATATTCTCTTTACCGGCTACCGCGATCACGCGCATGCGCTGATGCTCGGATCTGATCCCGGTCGCGTGATGGCCGAGCTTTTCGGCAAATCGACGGGCATTTCCAAAGGGAAGGGCGGCTCGATGCATCTGTTCGACGTCGAGCACGGCTTCTATGGCGGGTACGGAATTGTCGGCGGACACCTCACGCTCGCAACAGGAGCGGCATACGCACTGCGTTACCAAGGGACCGACCGCATCACCGTCTGCTATTTCGGCGATGGCGCGATGAATATCGGCCCGTTCCACGAAGCGATGAACATGGCCGGACTGTGGGGCCACGAGGGAATGGCGCCGATCATCTTCATCATCGAGAACAATGGCTACGCAATGGGCACGTCGGTCGAGCGTCACTCCGCGCTGACCGATCTCGCTGCCCGCGTCCGCGCGTACGACATTCCGTCGGAGAAAGTCGACGGGCAGGACGTCTTCGCAGTGCGCGGCGTTGCCGAACGAGTCATTCGTCAGGTGCGCGAAAACGGCACGCCGTACTGCATCGAAGCGGTGACCTATCGCTTCTCGGGCCACGGAGCCGCGGACATCCTCCAGCCGTATCGCTCGAAGGAGGAAGTCGAGCAGCACAAACATCGCGATCCGATCGTCATCCTGCGTAATCGGCTGTCCGAGCTTTGCGGCTTGAAAGACGATGACGTGAAACGGATGGAAGACGCCGCGGCTGAGGAAGTGGCGCGGGCGCTCAAGTTCGCGGAAGAGAGCCCGCAGCCGGAAGCGGATGAGCTATATCGCGATGTTGTTGCGGAGTAGAAATCACCACAGAGACACAGAGCACACAGAGAATGAGTGAGAAGAGTTACCGCGATGCCATACGCGACGCGATGATCGAAGAGATGGATCGCGACGCCAATGTTCTCATCATGGGCGAGGACATCGGCGTCTACGAGGGCACATTTCGCATTACCGCGGGCATGCTGAAAAAGTACGGTCCGAAGCGCGTGATCGACACGCCGATCGCTGAGGCGGGCATGGCTGGGACCGCGGTCGGCATGGCGATGCTCGGCCTGCGGCCGATCGTGGAGATGATGACGATGAATTTCGCCATCGTCGCCGCCGATCAAATTCTCAACCATGCGGCAAAGATTCGTTACTTCTCCGGCGGCCAGGTCGATGTGCCGGTGGTGATTCGTGGACCGCAGGGCGCTGGCGTGCAGCTCTCAGCGCAGCACTCGCAAACGTTCGAATCGTTTTACGGCCATTTTCCTGGATTGAAAGTCGTCGCCCCGGCGACGCCGGCCGATGCGAAAGGAATGCTGAAGACCGCAATTCGCGGACGCGATCCGGTCATCTTTCTCGAAAGCGCCGCGCTTTACGGGATGAAAGGTGAGGTTCCCGACGACGCCGATTTCACGGTTCCGTTTGGAGAATCCCGAGTGGTGCGCGAAGGTGGCGACGTCACCGTCGTGTCGTACAGCCGCATGATGCAGCTCTCGCTCAGCGCCGCTCAGCGGCTTTCGAAAGACGAAAACATCGAATGCGAAGTCGTCGATCTTCGCACGCTGCGCCCGCTCGATCTCGAACCGGCATACACATCGGTGACCAAGACGCACCGGTGCGTCGTGGTGCAGGAGCAGTGGAAGCCCTTCGGTGCCGCGGCGGAGATCGCTGCGAGCATCACCGAGAATGTTTTCGACGAGCTCGATGCCCCGGTCGAGCGTGTAACCGGCGAAGACGTGCCGATGCCCTACGCCAGGAATCTTGAATTACTAGCAACTCCTCACGAGGAGCAAGTCATGAATGCCGTTAAGCGTGTGATGTACAGAGAGTAGTACCCAGTGCCCAGTTCCCAGTGCCCAGTTGGGCGGGGGGACTGGGCACTGGGCACTGAGCACTGGGCACTTTTTATGGCAGAAATCATCATGCCCAAGATGGGCGACGCGATGACCGAGGGGAAGGTGGTCCGCTGGTACAAGAGGGCGGGCGAGGCGGTCAAGAAAGGCGAGCCGGTCCTGGAGATCGAGACCGACAAGGTCAACCTCGATCTCGAGGCCGAGCAGGACGGCACCATCGGCGAGGTTTCCGCGCAGGAAGGTCAGGTTGTGCCGGTTGGCGAACGACTGGCCACTGTTCTCGGGGCAGGTGAAAAAGCTCCCGAGCCGCACGCGCAGCCGCAACAGCGCCGCGTCACCGATAAAAAAGACTCCGTCAAGCACACCACTGGTGAATACGCGGAGGCGATCGAGATGAAGGCGCCTCGCGTCGATCGCTCTGCGCCGGTCGCCACGCCTCTACGTGTCGTAGAAGGCGGCAGACCACGTTCTTCGCCGGTGGCGCGGAAGATGGCCCGCGAAATGGGCGTCAGCCTCGACGCGATTCAAGGCAGTGGACCGAGCGGCCGGATCGTCGCGAGGGATGTGAAGGAACTTAGTGGAGGGCCGCGGTCCTCCGCGGCCAAGGCCGCCGAGACGGCGGCCCCTCCACTGAAAACCGAGCAAATCCCCCTCTCCGCGATGCGTCGCACGATCGCCAAGCGGCTGGCGGAGTCGACCGGACCCATCCCGCATTTCTACCTGACTGTCGATTACGACGTCACGAATCTGATGTCGCTGCGGCAGCAGATGAATGAAATCGTAAAAATTAGTGTTAACGATTTCATCATCAAAGCCGCAGCCCTGGCCCTGCGACATCACCCAAACGTGAACGCGAGCTGGGGCGACGAGGCAATCACGCAGCATGGCGAGATTCACGTCGGCGTGGCTGTTTCCACGCCTGAGGGGCTGATCACACCGGTGATCCGGAATGCAGATCAGAAATCCGTTACCGAGATCGCCACTGAAGTGCGCGCGCTGGCGGAGAAGGCGAAGAATCGAAAGCTGCGGCCGGAGGAGTACCAGGGCTCCACGTTCACCATTTCCAATCTCGGCGCGTGGGGCATCGAGGAGTTNNGACGCCGCAGCCGGTGGCCGTCGATCGGCAGGTGGTGGTGCGCGACCGGATGAAGATCACAATGTCTTGTGACCATCGGGTCGTCGACGGCGCCGCGGGCGCGGAATATCTCCGCACGCTCAGGCAATATGTTGAACAGCCTGTGAGGCTGATTCTCTAGTACACTAGCCGCACTCCCGACATGCCCAGCCTCCAGGAGCTCTTCGGGATCCTGATCGTCATCTTCGTCATTTGGGTGATCCTCAAGGTGGCGAAGGTAACGATTCGGCTGACCCTCTTCGTCATCGGACTGCTGCTCGTCATTGCGGCTCTGTACTACGTTTTTGTGAGGTGAATGTGAGCGATCGCAAGTACAAACATCGTGGATATCAGGACGGAGGCGGATACAGTCCGCACTCGTCGAACGGCGGATCGCGTCCGCAGAGTCCCCGTCCCGAGCCTCAGCGGCAGCGCATCGAAGGAGCGCCGCGCGGGCGGACAGCGGGCGGCTTCGGTCCGGAAGTGTTCAAGTGCAACAAGTGCGGCCAGCAGCGCATTGGCCTCGATGAGCCGACATTCGAAGAAGTCTGCATGAAGTGCGGCGCGGATCTTCACACCTGCGGCAACTGCCGTTTCTTCGATACGACGACGACCTGGGAATGCCGCGAGAACATCCCCGCGCGCGTGGCCAACAAACATGCGCGCAACCAGTGCACGTTCTTCCAGCCGAAGGTGGTCAAGGACCTCGCCGCAGACAAAGGACGCCAGCCGCAGACGCCCGACGACGCACGAAAAGCGTTCGACGCGTTGTTCAAGAAGTAGGTTGCCAGGTTTTCCGGTTGCCAAGTTGCCGGCAACCAGGCGACCGGGCAACCAGGCAACCAATGAAAGTCGTTTTCGCAATCCTCTCCGGCCTCCTCTTTGCGTTCGCGTTTCCCAACGTCGCCATCGGCTGGCTGATTTTCATCGCCTTCGTCCCGCTGTTCATCGCACTTGCACGCGCGAAGAGCTGGCGCGAAGCGTTCGCGTTAGGCTGGATCTCACAGACGATCGCCTGGCTGCTGATGGTGCCGTGGGTCGTGCGGGTGATGTCGCACTATGGCGGACTGCCATACATCACTGGCGTCCTTATCTTCGTCGGCATGTGCATCATCCTCGGCTTCTACGGCGGCGCGTTCGGCGTCCTCGTTTTTCGAATTGCACCTGGCGATGAATTTCACCGCTGGCTGCTTGCTCCGCTCGCATGGGCGGCGATCGAATACGCGCGCACATACCTGCTCACCGGATTTCCCTGGAATCTCATCGCTGCGGCGATCGTCGATTACACGCCGCTCGCGCAATTCGATCGCGTAGCCGGACCGTACGCGCTCGCGGTGTTGATGCTCCTTCCGTCGGCGACAATTTGCTGGATCATCATGGCCCGCCCGCGCGGCATGCGGCTGGTCGCCGTCGTCGCTCCAGTGACGATCCTGTGCTTCGTCTGGTGGTCGACGGGGATCGTCGCGTCGAAGCTGATTCCCCGTCCGCGAGTCGGACCAACGTACACGGCAGCGCTGCTGCAGCCGAACATCTCACAGGAAATGCGCTGGGACTCTGCGAGCCTCTCGGCGATTTTTCAGCGAATGATGGACATGACCGACACCGCGATCCGCTCCGGAGCGTCGGTGATCATCTGGCCGGAATCGACTGTGCCGCTATCGTATTCGTCAACGGATTTTTTTCGGCACGCGATCGAGTCCGTCTCTCGCCAGGCCGCCGTCGACATCATCCTCGGATCGGTCGCCGAAGATGCAGCGGCGCCGAACCGGATGTGGAACGCGGCATTTCTCGTGAGTGCCGGCACGACAGTGGGGCATTACGACAAGATCCGTCTCGTTCCGTTCGGCGAGTACGTGCCGCTGCGCCGCATGCTGTTCTTCGCGCGCAAGCTCGTGCGCGCGGTCGGCGATTTCGAATTCGGGAAGAAGGACACGCCGCTCATCGGCCTGCTGCGCTATGGGCCGGCGATCTGTTACGAGATCGTCTTCCCGCAGATTCCGCGCACGCAGGTTGTGCATGGTGCGGATGTGTTAGTGACGATCACGAATGATGCATGGTACGACGGCACGTCGGCGCCGAGGCAGCATTTGAATCAGGCCAGACTGAGGGCGATCGAAACCGATCGATATTTGCTGCGAGCGGCAACCACAGGCATCTCCGCGTTCGTCGATCCGACCGGCCGCGTCATCGAAGAGCTTCCGATGAACCGGCAGGGGCTCATTTACGCGCATTTTCAGCCGCGACATTCCACGACGCTCTATGTAAGATTCGGAGATTGGTTCGCTTGGATTGCTTGCGCGATCGTTGCTGTTTCGGTTCTGCGTCATGAGAGAAGAGACACTCACTAAGATTCCCGAATTGAAAGATCGGCTCCTGGGTGTACGGAGCTATCTTTGACCTCGACTCCGCACGCAGGTCCCTGCAGGAGATCGAACGGCAGATCTCTGCTTCCGGCTTTTGGGAGAACCCGCAGGCCGCGCAGGAAGTCGGCCGCAAGCGCTCGCGCATCGAGAAGCGCATCGCCGCGGGCGAATCGCTGAACACAAAATCGGAAGAGCTCGACGTGCTGCTGGAGCTGCAGCGCGAAGGCGAGGGTGTCGATGCCGATATCGAATCGCTCGTCAGCCAGCTCGAGACCGAGGTCGACGACATCGAGATGACGATGAAGTTGTCGGGTGATCCATCCCGGCGCGGGCGGCACTGAATCGCAGGATTGGGCCGAGATGCTGCTGCGCATGTACCTCCGTTTCGCCGAGCGGCGAGGCTGGTCGACAGAGACGGTGGACTATCAGGCGGGCGACGAGGCGGGAATCAAGAGCGCGACGATGATGGTGCGCGGCGAGTATGCATACGGCTACCTCAAGTCAGAGCACGGCGTACATCGCCTGGTTCGCATCTCACCGTTCGATGCAGCCAAGCGGCGGCACACATCTTTCGCCTCGGTTTACGTTTATCCCGACATTGACGAGGAGATTCAGATCGAGATCAATGACAAAGATCTTCGCGTCGACACGTATCGCTCATCGGGCGCCGGCGGCCAGCATGTGAATGTCACTGATTCGGCCGTGCGAATTACGCATCTGCCGAGCGGCATAGTGGTCACGTGTCAGAACGAGCGCAGCCAGCACAAGAATCGAGACGTGGCGATGAAACTGCTGCGGGCGCGCCTCTATCAGCTCGAGGTCGAGAAGCGGCAGGAGGAGCAGCAGAAGCTCGAAGGCGAGAAAAAAGACATCGCCTTCGGCTCGCAGATCCGCTCGTATGTCCTGCAGCCGTATCAGCTCGTGAAGGATTTGCGCACCGGCTACGAAGTCGGCGATGTGCAGCGCGTTCTCGATGGTGACATCAACGGCTTCGTCGAGGCCTATCTGGCGCAGCGCGCGCGGACGAGCGCCGAATGAGCGACGTGTTGGCCGTTGGCCGTTCGCCGTTGGCCGTTTACACACCCGTGCCGCCTACACGCACTGGCGTCGCCCATTACGCTTCGATGCTCATTCCAGCCTTGCAGGCGAAGTTCGACGTGGAAGTCATTTCATCGGACGGCCAACGGCCAACGGCGAACGGCCAACGCATCTATCAGTTAGGCAACAACCCGCATCACGAGTGGATCTACAAGGAAGCGATGCAGCATCCTGGGGTGATCGTGCTGCACGACATTGTTCTGCATCACCTGATCGTGGAGATGACGCTCGCGCGCGGCGACGTCGACGGTTACGTCGCCGAGCTCGAGGCGAACCACGGGGCGGCGGGGGCGGCGTGGGCGCGGGGGAGGGCGGCAGGGTTGCACAGCGAGATGGGCAACTTTCTGCTTCCCGCGTCGATCGAGATCGCCAATCGATCAAGCGCGGTGATCGTGCATAACCACTACGCCGCAGATCGTCTGCAATCGCTCGGTGTGCGCACGCCGATTCACGTCGTGCCGCATCCGTACGAGCCGCAGCACGTGCCCAAAGGCGGGCGCAAAAATGTCATCGGCTTATTCGGCTTTCTGACGTCGGCGAAGCGCTCGGACGTCGTCCTGCAGGCGTTCCGCGAGGCCCGGACCACGAATCGCGATGTGAGACTCCTCATCGTCGGCGAGCCGGCGCCGAACATCGACACATCTGCATTCGCCGGCGACGGCATCGTATTCACCGGCTATGTGCCGGACGAGGAGTTCGTGAACTACTTCGCCGAAGTCGATCGCGTCGTGAACCTCCGCTATCCAACCGCGGGAGAGACATCAGGCACGCTCATTCGCGCCTTCGACGCGGGGAAGCCGGTGGCGGTGAGTGACTACGCGCAATTCGCCGAGCTTCCTGATGACTGCGTCACAAAAATCCCGTTGGGCTCCGGCGAAGTCGAAGCACTCATGAAATTCTTCACCGCCGATCTCCGCGATCCCTCCGCCGCGCAGCGCCGATGGCTCGAAGAAAACTCGCGGATCGATTTGACGGTGCAAGGCTACGTAAACGCGTGTAGCGGCGGCCTTCAGGCCGCCGTCGGCGGGCTAAAGCCCGCCGCTACATTCCCACTGTTCCCCAAACTCGAGGTAGTGGGCGAGGTAGTCAACATATTGACTATTCGCAACATCGGCGATACCGTCCTTCGTGCTCGAGCGTACGGCGAGCCGGGATATCAGCTCATCGCCAACGGCCACTGGCTCGACTTGCCTCGCGACTTGGCGCCTGGCGAGACGGCGACGATCGAGCTTCCGAACGAGTTGCGCGGCACGACTGTGACGCTGATCCACGCCATGCAGGGCATTCCCATGGTCGAACCGGAAGCGTGGGCGCGTGTCGCGGTTCAGTGACCAATCGCTCGAACGGCTGGAGCAGATTTTCTCCAGACGGCCGGCAATCGAGATCGAGGCGCCGCAATACCGGCGCGCGTGTGTGCTCGTTCCGCTCGTACGGCACGACAGCGGATGGTCGATCCTCTTCTCGCGGCGTTCGGCGAATCTCGTCGCGCACGGCGGCCAGATCGCTTTTCCCGGAGGCGCAGTCGAGGAGGCGGAGACTCTCGAGGCAGCCGCCGTTCGCGAAGCGGAGGAGGAGGTCGGCATTCACGCCGGCGCTGTGGAACTGATCGGACGTCTCGACGACATGGTGACCAACAGCGGCTTTCTCGTGGCGCCGTTCGTCGGCGTCATTCGCGAGCGAATCGATTACGTGATTCAGGAGGCCGAGGTCACCGAGGTGTTCGAGGTGCCGATCGATGCGCTGCTGGACGTCGCTCTGCCGGAAGTTCGCTACGTCACGTTTCGCGATCGGCAGTATCCCGCGTATTTCTATCGCTACGGCGAGTATGAAATCTGGGGCCTGACCGGACGGATGCTGAAGGCGTTTCTCGATTTGGTGTGGCAGGCGGTGTGATGTAGCGCCGACTCTTAGTCGGCGTGCGCCGGCTGAGAGCCGGCGCTACGTTGCCTATTTCTTCAGCAGCCCGGCGACGTAGCTCTCCAGATATTTCCCGTCGGTTCCCGGATCGACGATCGCGCCGTTGACCATGTACGTCGGCGTTGCCCGGACGTCATTCGAGAATGCGGTGCCCGCACCGGTGAGAATCGCCGATTTGAGGTCCGACGAGCTCACGTCAGCATCGTACTTCTTTAGATCCAGCTCGTGATCCTTTGCGAAACCGCGCGCGAAATCGTCGATGGTAAACGCGTTCAGCTTCTCCTGAGTCGCGTAGACCTGCTCTTTGTACTCCCAGAATGCTTCGGGTTTCTGACGATAAATCGCGCGTCCGGCGACCGCCGCTGCAAACGCCCACGGATGAATGGTCGTCAGCGGCAGGTCGTAGCGGATGTAACGCACCTGATCGCCGTATTTCTGCAGGATCGGTTTCATATAGGCGGCGGCGTGCTGGCATGACGGGCACTCAAAATCAGAAAACTCGATCACCGTCACCGCTGGCTTCGCGGCTCCCGTTGTCGGCGAGTTGTCGATGAACGGCTGAAAAATTTTCAGCCGCGACGCACGAAAATCGACGCTGATCGGATAGAAATGCCCGATGAACACCACATTGCCCTCGGGATCGATCTCGCCCTGCATCGGCACCTTGCCCGCTTCGCTCGTCTGATACATCGTGACGTTGTAGAAACCCTCGCGCGTCGTTTTCTTGTCAACGACCGGATCGAGGTTCTGTTGCAGCGCAGTCAATCCGAACGCCTTCAGCTTTTGCTCGGGCGTCCCGCTCACGCCCTCGAGAAACCAGGGAATGCCGAGGAAGAAGCCACCTTCGCGCGACGTGACGGCGACCCATTGGCCGGCGCATGACTGCCGCTCGCTCTCAAGCCGGATGACTTCGCCGGTGAGGTTTACCGGCAGCTTGTGCTGCAGCCCAACGTACGAGGTCTTCAAGCCCTTCGTCTCGCTGCAGATCGGCAACCCTTCCTGAATGGCCTTGTCGGCCCGGTCGCCGAGCTTCGGCGCGGGGATGTCATCGGCAATAGCGGCAACAGCGGTCAGTGCGATCGCAGCGAAAAGAAGTCGTTTCACGGCCTCACGAAACGGAACGCTATCGCCCGGCATTTCCGACCTTTTGCATCTCGCGCGAGACTCTCTCCACTTCGGCGAAAACGCGCATGAAGTTCTCACCCATGATCTTGCGGATGTCGGTTTCGCTGTAACCGCGGCGGTCGAGCTCTTTGCGAATTTCCGGAAGATGGCTCACGTCCTCCATTCCTTTCGGCGTTTCCGGGATGCCATCGAAATCCGACCCGATGCCGACGCTTTCGATTCCGGCGACCTTCACGATGTGGTCGATGTGATCGACGATCGCGGTGTACGACACTTTCGGCAAGGGATTCGCGTCCATCAGCTTCTTCAACTCCGTCTGATACACCTCGCCTTCGGATGGATCCTTCGCTTTCAGATCGGCGATCGCCGATTTGAGACGCTCGTCGCGTTCCTTCGAGGCCTTTCGCACCTCATCGGAGAGAAACACGGGATAGAAGTTCACGTCGACGACGCCGTGATTCTTGGCGATGGCGCGCAGCATGTCGTCGTTCATATCGCGCGGATGGTCAGAGAAAACGCGCGCCGATGAATGAGACGCGAATATCGGCGCTTTGGACGTCGTGATTGCGTCATAAAACGTTTTGTCGCTGACGTGCGAAATGTCGATCAGCATGCCGAGGCGATTCATTTCCAGGACGACCTGTCTCCCAAACGGCGTGAGGCCGTTGTGTTTCGCTTCGTCGGTCGACGAGTCGGCCCAATTGTTCGTATTCGTATGCGTCAAGGTCATGTAGCGCGCACCGAAGCGGTAGAACGCGCGGAGAAGATCGAGCGAGTCTTCGATCGCGTGGCCGCCTTCGATGCCGATGAGAATCGCGCGATGTCCGCCGGCGACGATTCGGCGAATATCGGATGTCGACTGGGCGTAACGAACCCATTGCGGATAGCCGTCGACCATCTCGTGGATGATCTCCATGATCTTCATGCAAAACGCAGCGGCGCCGTTGTTTGCATATTTGGCGGGAACGTACGCGGCGAAGAATTCCGCGTCGAGTCCGCCCGCTTTCATCCGCGGGTAGTCGAAGTGGCCGCGGGTGTTCCATGCGCCGAGGTCGAAAGGGTGTTGCATGTATTCGGTCGGCGTGTCGGCATGCGTATCGACGGTCACTGCGCGCTGTTGTGCAGTGATGGGGAGTGCAAGGGCAAAAAGAAAAAACGCGATGCGTTTGCGCATCGCGTTAGTGTAGCGTGGAGGACAGGCGATCTCGCCTGTCCGGACAGGCAGGATTGCCTGTCCTCCACCTAGTTGTTGGGTGATGCCTTGCTGATGTCCTCGACCGTTTTGCCGACTTTTCCGGTCTCATTCGACTCCGTGGCGATGTCGCCCATCGAGACGATCCCCACGATCTCGTTCTTCGAGTTGACAACCGGTACTCGCTTGATCTGTGCGCCGCTCATCACCTGCAGTGCATCGCCCACCGTGCTGTCTTCCTGAATGGAGCGGACGTTTTTCGTCATCGCCTCATTCACTCGCGCGCTTGATGGATCCTTCCCCTCGGCCACGAGTCGAACGACGATGTCGCGATCAGTAATCATGCCGATGACTTTCTTGCCGTCGACGACCGGGACGACTCCGGTGTCCTCACGGACCATGATGCGGGCCACTTCGCGGATGCTGTCTTTCTCCGAGACGGTCACCGGGTTTGGCGTCATTACGTCGCGGATGTGCTTGTCGCTTGCCATGCGTCCTCCTTCATTGGTGCAGAGAAGAAGGCAGCAAGGGGCGTGCCCCTAGAAACTAAAGCGCAGGCCGCCGCCGAGGGTGATGTAACGAACCTTGTAGTTGTAGTTAATCCAGTGATACGTCGCTTCGACGATGAAGCCGGTTCGCCTTGTGATCGGGAAATCACCGTTGAAGCCGCCGAGGAAGCCATAGTTGGTCTCGGTTTGAACGCCGCGCTGCTCAGTGGGAATTGCTGTGTCGGTTAGAGTGCCGCGTTGACGATACAGACCCACGCCGGCAAAGAGTCCGGTCGAACCGAATGGCTCCGAGAATCGGTAATCGACGGCCGCATCGATGTGCTCGACTTTGCCTTTCGGGAGGTCGGTACGCGCGGTGCCGCTCGCGGTCGAGTATTGGAATGCGACCGGTGCCTCGATCTGTCCCGCACGGATCTTGAAGAACGTTCCCGGATCGAGCTCGACGCCGTAAAAAATCTCGCGATCGGAATTGCTGAATTTGAAGTTGTCGCTGACGCCGATGCCCTGCTTCTCATCACGCCGGCTGATGAGGCGCTTGCTGCCGCCGATCAGGACGCCGAACTCCGACGTCTGCGCGACCGCCGAAGCGGCGGAGGCA
>QHVY01000192.1:0-1400 GCA_003223695.1 Acidobacteriota bacterium | reverse complement strand
GCGCAGGCGCCAATTCATTTCGCTGCCTCTCGTGCCTCGAAGATCCGTTGCCAGTCATCTGGACGGATGCATGGGGCCACTATCGCGGATCGCTCGAGCGTCTGCTGCACGCGTTCAAATTCGAGCGTCACGATTTTCTCGACGATCCATTTTCCGAGCTTCTCGAAGATGTGATTCGCGAACGCGGCGACCTCGAATTCGATGCGATTGTGCCGGTTCCCATGCACCGCGCGAAGATGCGCCAACGCGGCTACAACCAAGCCGAGCTTCTCGGTCGCGCACTCGGCCGGCGGCTGCGAATCCGCTGCGAATCTTCGTTACTTCGGAAACGCATCGATCGCAGTCCGCAATCGACGCTCCCGCGAAATGAGCGCGCAAAAAACGTTCGTGGCGCATTCGTCGCGTCGCCGCGGGCGCGAGGCCGCTCGCTCCTGGTCGTAGACGACATCTGCACGACTGCCGAAACGCTTCGCGCCTGCGCGAAGGCGCTCATCGCCGCCGAAGCGGCGCGCGTCTGCGCCGTGGTCGTGGCGAAGGCGTGATGTTTCGCACGATTTTCATCGCACTCTCGGATAATAAAACTCTCCGTTCGATCGCTGAACGTTCGCGCGTCGGCCGGCGTTTATCGAGCCGTTTCGTCGCCGGAATGACGGTCGATGAAGCGCTGACTGCCACGGCGGCGATGAACTCACTCGGCATGTCCGTCAGCATCGACAACCTCGGCGAAAATGTGACGAACGTCGCTGAGGCCCGAGAGAGCGCTTCGCTCTATCACGAGCTGCTTGATCGGATCGCCGCACGAAAGCTCGACGCGAACGTCAGCCTGAAACTGACGCACATGGGCCTCGACATTGATGAGGCTCTCTCAAAACAGATCGTCGATGAGCTCGTCGCACATGCATCAAAGCTGAAGAGCTTTGTCCGCGTGGATATGGAAGGATCCGTTTACACCGAAAAAACGCTGCAGGTTGTTCGCGATCTGCACCGCCGCAACGGCAACGCCGGCCGAGTTGGTGCGGTGATTCAAGCGTATCTGTACCGCAGCGAGGCAGATGTCGAGAGCCTCTGCGCGGAGCGTATTCGCATTCGACTCTGCAAGGGCGCTTACAAAGAGGCGCCGGAGATCGCCTTTCAAGAGAAAGCGGATGTCGACACAAACTTCGTCAAGCTGATGCGCATCCTGCTAAAAAGCGGAACGTATCACGGCATCGCCACGCACGATCCGAAGATGATCGACGCGACCATGGCGTTCGCAAAAGCAGAGAAAATTGCGCCCGGCAAATTCGAGTTTCAGATGCTGTATGGCATCCGCCGCGATCTGCAACAGAAGCTGGTGCGCGACGGATGGCGCATGCGTGTCTACATTCCGTTCGGTACGGAGTGGTACCCGTACTTGATGC
>QHVY01000191.1 GCA_003223695.1 Acidobacteriota bacterium | reverse complement strand
GTTCGGGTCTTCGTCCGGGCGATGCGTCGTCACGACCGTGACGCAATGCCGCTGAGACAACTCGGAGAGAATGTGGAAGCTCCGCAGCCGTCCTCCGACATTCAGCGGCCATAGACCGCCCACCTTGACCCAAAGGATTTTCATGCTGCCCGACGACGCTGCAGTGGATTCATGATCGACGCGGTGTCTTCGCCATCGAGAAAAATCCGCTGCCAGATTTCCAGATTCATCAACAGCCAGAGGCGGGTGCCATGCGGTGCGCGGCCGGATCGATGCTCGGCAGCGATCTTACGGACGAAGTGCTCATCGAACAGCGCCCTAGCCGACGCCCGCGTTCCGGTGACAAATTCGTCCACCATCGAAGCGAATTCATTCTTCAGCCATGAGCCGACAGGAACGGGGAATCCCATCTTCCGACGCGTGAGAATTGCCGGGGGGATGACGTCGCGAAGAGCTTCACGGAGGACGAACTTCGTCTGCCAGCCGCGAAGCTTGCTCTCCGCGGGAAGAGAGACCACATACTCCACGAATTTATGATCGAGAAACGGAACGCGGCTCTCAACCGACGCCGCCATGCTCATCTGATCCTGCTTCATCAACAGCTCGACAAGGTAGGTCTGTAGATCTGTTTGCGTCATCCGATCGAGAATGCCGCCGGAGCCCTGGTTGTAGCAGCGCATGAGCTCATCAAACGGATCACGCGCTCGAAGCGCGTCATTGAGGATACCGGCGCGCGCACGCTCGCCGAAGAACGCGAAATTCTCGAAGAACAGCGAACGTGGACCGGGTGAAAGCGTGAGGAAGGTGCGACCGAGATAACGTCGCGCCGGCCACGGAAGACGAGTGACCGCGCGGGATACCGCCTCACGTGCGAACGCAGGGATGACGCGAGCGTACGCGGTGCCCAGTCTTTCGTTCCATGCGGTAACGCGATAGCGGTTGTATCCGCAGAAAAGCTCGTCGGCACCCTCGCCGGTGAGCACGACCTTGACATGCTCGCGAGCGAGCTCGGAAACGAAGTACAAAGGAACGCTTGACGGGAACGCGATCGGCTCGTCCTCGTGCCAGATCAGACGCGGCAGCTCGCGGAAGAAATCTTCGCCGGTGATGACCACTTCGCGGTGATCGGCACCAATTGAGCGCGCAGCGAGTCTCGCGTAGTTCAGCTCATTTCCCTCGCGCTCCGGGAATCCCACCGAGAACGTCTTGATCGGCTCCTTGACCATTGGGGCCATCAGACCCGCCAGGCCGGTCGAATCGATGCCGCCCGACAGAAAGAGTCCAATCGGAACATCGCTCATCAGGTGACTGCGCACTGCATCCGAAAGACAAGCGCGCAGTTCCTCCGACTGCGCTCTCAGACTCTGAGGCGGTTGCGTCGAACCCTCGGGGAGCTGCCAGTAGCGACGCTGGCGAATTCCACCCTCACGCGACCACGTCAGTGTGTGTGCAGGCAGAAGCTTCCGAATTCCTCGAAAGAATGTTTCTGGGCCGGAAACGAACGCGCTCGCGAGATATTCGGGGACAACTTTCTCGTTCAGAACGGGATAGATGTAGCCGGAAGCGAGAATCGCCTTGATCTCCGATGCGAAGAGGAGATGGTGATCAGTTACTGCGTAGTAGAGCGGTTTGATTCCAAGGCGATCCCGCCCCAAAAGCAGCTGCTGGCGCCGGCGATCCCAGAGAGCGAAGGCGAACATCCCCCTCAGTTGGCCGACGCAAGCCTCGCCCGCATCCTTATATATATGGAGGATGGTCTCCGTGTCGGAACGCGTCCTGTATTGATGACGCCGTCCCTCCAGCTCGCGTTTGAGCTCGGGATGGTTATAGATCTCGCCGTTGAAGACGATCCAGGCATTCTCGTCGCCGGTCGTCATCGGCTGAGCGCCTCCGGCGATGTCGACAATCGACAGCCGGCGGTGCGCCAGGCCCACCGGCCCCTCAGCCCAGAGACCCTCGCCGTCCGGACCGCGATGCCGGAGAACGTCCCGCATCCGACGGAGTCGTTCCAGATCAATCGGCTGATCGGGATCGAAGTTAATGATTCCTGCTATGCCGCACATGGATTTCGTCGTCGTCAATGACGACGTCTTCAATATCAGTGTGAATCGCTGACGGACGCCCATTCGCGTCGCGGAGAACATCGACACCAGGCGTATGTTGAATGTCTTCGGCCGGCCACAGCACCGTCACGATCCGCATCGGCAGTCGTCCCTCGCCGGTATACACGAGCGCCGGCGCTGGCTCCATCGACCCGTAGTTCGAAGAGATCCAGCCCTCCATCGGGTTGCGACCGCCTTGACGCACCGAAGCCTCGACCGGTGCTGACGCGAAAACGCGTAGAAGAAGACCGCGCTCGCTATTTCGCGCGGCTCGTACCCACCCGTCGTCATCCAGGTGAAGCTTCATAGGCGCAAATTGAAAGCGCAGATCGATACGGTGACTCTCCGACCCACACAGATCATCGACAATGATCCAATACTGCGAATTGATGAAGGCGACTCGTCGTCGATGGGACACCGGATCAGAGAGACGCCCGTAAGCGTCGCTGAATGCGTCTGCGTAAGCAAATGTCTCATTGCTCTGCCAGCGA
Source organism: Acidobacteriota bacterium (assembly GCA_003223695.1). Classification (GTDB taxonomy): domain Bacteria; phylum Acidobacteriota; class Thermoanaerobaculia; order Gp7-AA8; family Gp7-AA8; genus Gp7-AA10. The sequence continues at coordinate 9,544 of QHVY01000191.1, read as the reverse complement.
AGTAGTTGTGCGGAGCATCGACTCTGCCAGGAAAACGGGCCAGCGGGTTCAGCCTGCGAATTTCCGTCCACGGTGACCGTGCTATGAGCGGTGGTGCTGCGGAAGAAATCCCGCAGCTCGCGATTCGCCGTGTAACAGCAGGTCCCTGCGTCCACGAGATACGGTTCACCGAACGCGGAGCACTGAACGCTGAGCAGGTCGGCATGGCCGTGACCAGCGCTGTAATGACAGCCAAGCGGGCCGGTATCGAAAATCAATGCGTGGGCTTTCTTGTCCCAGCCGCTGCGCATGGCTACGAAACCGCCCAGGGGAAACACTCGGAACCCGGGAGATTGCGGCGCTGTTTTGTCCAGTCGTTCAAAAACGCCGAGTGATCGGGTGCCGAGGAGCCACAGCGTGTCCGACGCCAGGCGCTCCGCGGCCCACGCATAGACCGGATCGTTGAACACGACAGCCGCGGTGGAGAACGTGGCTCGAAAATCGTCAGCCGATGCGCGGCTGAGCGGCAGAACCATGCCGCCGTCTGCATCGCCAATGCTCGGCATCGAACCATCAGGCTGGCGAAGGTTTACCAGGACGTCGAGCAGTGACTTCACACGCTCGCCGACGATGGCCGGCACTTCGATTCCCGCCCGGTCGGCGAGAATGAGAAAGTGCAGATAGATGTCCGCCGTGTAGCGCTGGTAACAGGTCGAACGTTCGAAGTAGACGCCGTCGTAAAGGACTTGTCGCTCGATCTCCTGGACCAGGATGCGCTTGCCCAGAGAGCGCCACCGTTCCGCGCGCTTCGCTTCCGGAAAGAGAACTCCTGCGTAGAAGAGTCCGAGCCCCTCGCCGGTTAGGTGTGTGTTCGGCGAAAAGTAGTACGAAAGATAACGCTCCACATGCGTCGCGTGCGTCTCAATCGCTTCTTCGAGCTGGCGGAAGACATCAGGCGTAAGCGCTCGCGAATCACTGATGAGCACGAGACTCCAACACCACGCGATGAGCCGGAACGCAACTTCCAGGCTGCTCGCCCAGTTGATGCTCATGCCCGGCGGGTTCAGGCGAAGCCATGCCAGCAGGTATCGAATCAATGTCTGCGCGTAACGTTCATCGCCAGTCAATCGCCAGGCCTGGCCGAGGTGCACGAGCCACTGGTGGCGGTTGAGCTCCCAGGTCACTTTGCTGTCGCCGACCGTGTTGCAGTCCAGAGGATTCAGCCGACTCCAGTGGACGAATGGCGCTCGCCGGCCTGAGACCGGATCGAACTGCCATTCGACCGGATCGCCGAATTCCAGATTGCTGTATCCGAGCAGGTCGAAGCGTCCGTGAGAAACCCGATCTGCCGCGACGAGCAGGAATTGAGAGTCATCAGCGTTCTCAGTGGAAAGCACTTGAATTACCCGCGGGTCGAAAACGCCTTCGAAGAATCGATTCGACGAATTCTCGACGAAGCGCAAGAAGCGTTCTCGATTGCTTTCCAACTCACTGGCGGCCGTGCGGTTGCCCGCACGGATGCGATCGACCCATTTGAAAGTCTCCTGCCTGCCGCGGCACAACAGCTCCGGAAGTTCCATCCGGAAGAGCCTCCTCAGATTTCGATCGGAGAGTTGCATGGTCAGGAACGGATGGTGCGAAGAAAATCAGCAAGCGCAGTGAGGCGACGCCGTTGAATAAAGAGCGCCGCTGCGACAAAAGCCGCCGCGCCGGATGCGACCTGCGCGGTGAATCGGATCGCGAGCGGCCATGCTGACGACATGAGCGTCCGAATCGTCAGGACCACGATGGCCATGAGAGCGACGCTGACGAGCGTGGGTCGAAGGCACTCCAAGTAATCACGAAGCCGGATTTCGAGTGTTCTGAAGACTCGCAAGTAAACCGGAACGAGGAACAAGGGATAGATCGAGAGCCAGATTGCTGCGATACCTACAGTTCCCCAATGACTCCCCGAAATGAAGAACGCGGGTGGCAAGATGGCCAGCGTAACCACCCCGCATCGCGCGGGAAAGCTCGCCTGTCCAGTCACCTGAAGCACTGGAGTTGTGACAGTACCGAGGATGTGAATCGCGGTGTAGAAACAGAGCAGTTGCAACGGCACGACAGCGGCGGCCCACTTCGAGCCAAACACCAGGAGAACGAAATCTGGTGCCACAAGAGCCAGGCCTGCTGACGCAGGAACAATCAGAATGCCCAACGCTTCGGTAAACAGGAAGAAGTAACGTTTCAACGCAGCGGAATCGCGCTGCACCGCCGCGAGCATGGTTGGCATCACTCGCCCAAATACGGCCATGATCTTGTCTGCGGGGGCGCTCGTCAGCGTCCAGGCGAGTGTGTATTGGCCGAGCGCCGTCCCGCCGAGCACCCGCCCGGCCACCACGAAATCTGCGTTCGAATAGCCGTACCACGCCAGCTGTCCCATCAGGAAATGCGAACTGAACGCGAGCGTCGATTTGAGCGTGCGGAATCGCGGTCGCGCGAACCGTTGCGGAAGTCGCGTGAGCACGAAGAGCGTCACTCCGAGGGCGGCGAAAACGTTTCCGAGCACGAGGGCCCAATGCGCGGCTCCCCATAACGCGAGTGCGAGTGTGAACGCGACAGCGATCAAGACCTTGAGTCCCTCGAGAATCGAGAGGAATTTGAAACGCAGTTCACGAGCGAGAATCGAAGTCGGCACGACGCGCAGTGAGTCCAACACGAGCGCAGTGCTGAGCACGATCACCACCGGAGCAAGATTGGGTGAACCGAAGAAACGGCTGAGCGGCACAGCGACGAGACATGAGAGGCCGAAAGCAACAATGCCGACGAGCGTGGCCACTGCGTGAAGCTGGGCGGCCAGCTCGCCGCTCAGGTCGGGAAGCGCGACGATCGCCGAGCCGAGCCCGAAGTCGGTGATCATTGTTGTGAGACCGATGTAAACAGTCGCCATGGCCACGAGCCCGTAATCGGCCGGGCTGAGGATTCGCGCCACGATGATGGTGCTGGCCCAACTGAGCAGCAGCGTGATGCCCTTGATGCCGCCAGTCCACGTGACGCCGCGGACGAGAGTGCGGTCCAGCACGCGCGGATTGACGCGCGGCTCAACGATCATCGGACTCACAGCTGCCGCGTCATACGCCATCGGCGAGAATCTCCAGGAATGCATGTGTGTAGTTTTCGCCCATACGTTGCCGCTGGAATTGATCCTTCACGCGCGCTGCAGCGGCCTCGCCGAGACGTTGGCGAAGAGCGGGGTCGGCGAGCAGGAGGCGAATGGCCACCGCAAGAGCAGGAGGGTCGTCAGGCTTGACGAGAATGCCGTTCTTCCAGTCATCGATGATCTCCAGGATCCCGTCGACGGTCGTTCCCACGACGGCTTTGCCGCAGGCCATCGCTTCGAGCACCGCGATACCAAAGGTTTCGAATCGCGACGCGAGAACGAAAAGAGTGCATTGATGGAGAAGCCGCGCTACGGAAGACCGCGACTGCTGCCCAATCAGGTTCACCTGCTCTTGTAAGCCGAGATCCCCGATCAGCCTTTCGATCTCCGGCCGGAAGGGCCCCTCACCGGCCACGATGAGTGGCGTGGTCACGCCGGCATCGCGCATTATGGCGACGGCACGAATCAAGACATCGATTCCTTTCCACGCGTCGAGCGAGCAAACCGAAAGAATGAACGGCGGCTGAGCGTTGTCTGCTGTCGGTGCTGACAGCTCCAGCTCCGCTAAATCGGTTCCGTTGTGGATCGCCAGTCGGCGGGCTGAGAATGCCGAGAGCATGTCGTCGCATCGCCGCAGAAATCTCCACGATGGAGCGACGATGAGATCGGCCGCCCGAAATAGAAGTTCAAGCGCGCGCGACGGCGGTGGCGACGGCCCGTCCCAGCGGATGGCATCGGTCCCATGGATGGAGATCACCAGCCGAACTGGTAGCAGCCATCTACAGAAGGCAAAGTACACGAAGTGTTCTCCAGGGAAATGGATATTGACGATACGAATGTGGTTTGCGCGCAGCAACCGTACGAGCTGCCATAGTGTGAACGGAAACATCACCACAAATGCCACCACGCTGCGCAGCGGATGGTGGCGATCAAACGGGATGCGAAGCCTCAGCTCCACACCTGGAAATCCCATCTTTGTCTTCTTCTCTCGCAGAATTTCGTTCGTGCCGGGATGCAGGAACAGCACGCGCTGACCCGCACTCTGCAGATGGCGAGCAAGATTGCCGACGACCGCGGCAACGCCGCCGCTCTCCTGGTCCCATGGGACCACAAGAAGAATGCTCAGATTTGGGTCAGCGCCAAGCACTAGAAGGAAAGGGCAGGGTCAAGCACTGCTTGTCAGTGTTCCGCGGTAATGCTGCTTATCGGTAAAAGCCCTCACGATCTCTCGCCGGAGATCCAAAGGCTCCAACCCCAGCGCCGAGCCAATGCCTTGGCGATGCTCCGCGGGATGTGCTTCGCCAGCCCCGGCATGATGTGCCCGAGCACCGCTTGGATATCTGTACCGAGAGTTTGTACGTCCAGTCGTGAGGCGTACGGCGTAAAGAGCTGCCGCGCCTCTCTTGCCGTCACCGGCCATGTATACGGATTGCCCTCCTCACGATCTCCATCGGTATACCGGCTGGCGAGTTGCAGCGGCGACAGAAACTTTCGTTCACCGTGAACGATGCCTTCCAGATAAGCGATCTGATAGCCGTATAGAAGGCTGTGTCGATTGTAGAGCATGACGCCGAAGCGCCCGCCACGCTTGAGTACGCGGGCAAGTTCCGCTACCGAGCGGTCCAGGTCGGGCGAATGATGCAGAACGCCCCACGAGTAAACATAATCGAATGACGCCTCGGCGAAGGTCAACGCATTTGCGTCTTGCTGTTCGATGGTGTGCCCGCCGCTCGTGAGGTCGAAGAGCTCGAAACGGCGACGTGTCTTCTCCACGGCGTCAAGATTCAAGTCAACGGCCGTGACGATGGCTCCTCGCTCAGCCCACATTTGCGCCATGCCGCCCTGGCCGCAGCCCACTTCCAAGACCTGCTTCCCACGGTAACGTTCGTACGGAAAGATCCGACCGAAGGGATTCTGATCGTGGAGAGGGTGATTCCACGCGAGCAATACCTTGTCAGCATGCTCGAAGAACTCGCGCGAGCCCGGCTCCGCTGTCACTACGCTGTTATCGGCATTGATAAAAATCCGTCCGCCATGCTCGATCGCGTATGTCTGCGGTTTTCTGGCCCAGTAGTCGGCGATCGCGCGCTTGTCAATTGCCATGCTCTCGTTCATCTGTGCCCTCGAATTGCGTCCCACGTCACCAGAAGAGGAGCTGCCAGAAAGAGCGCGGCAGTCAGAGCGACCTCGCCCAACCACAATCGTTCGACTGCCCGCCTCAGGCGGAACGCCCACAGGGAAGTTCGCGTCGCGGAGAACCGACGCCCGCGGCCGTTGAGCACCGAGACGTGCGTTGCCGGACCTCTAGCCGCCAATACGCGGCGCTCGATCGGCCACCAGCCGTGTCCGATTGCGTCCGGCCAGAGGAGCACGATCTCTTTGGCGGCTGGAAGGCCGGCGCTCGCCAGCGCTGAGGCGTCGCCCATCGGCACTTCGACGAGGCGATATCTCGCGTCGAGCGCAACGCGCGCCAGTTCGCGCATGTACGCGGCAGAGCGTCCGTTACGTTTATAGCGCTCAACACGCCGCAACTTCGCGAGTGCTCCAACGGCGGGGTTGACATCCGCCTCGCGAATAAGCACCGCCACCGCGATGCGGTCATTCAGGTTTCGGTCTGTTCCGGATTCCATTGTCTTGTGACGTGTTCAGATGTTGCTTTAAGGGCGGTTCGGCTCGACCAGCAGCCCCGCTTCAACACCGCGAAGCATCGCCGCGATGTCGCTGTCGTAGTGCCGCACCACCCGCTTGCGCATCAGCTTCACTTGGCGTGATCTCGCCCGCGGTGAAACGACCACTCGAAGCCTGACCGTCATGCCGAGGCTCCCACGGCGACCGCAAGTCGTGACTGCGTTTGTTTATCGATGAACGTGCGGCACCACATTTCGAATGACATGAGCGTCCAGAGTTGGAGATCGAGCGGGCGGCCTCCGCGGTGCAGATCAAGCAGGCGCTCAACGTATGCAGAGTTGAAGATGTTGCGCTCTCTGCACCGGCGCGACAGCAGTAGGTCGCGCGCGAAACCTTCCAGCTCTCCTCGGAACCAAGTGGCGAGGGGGACCGCAAATCCTCGTTTCGGCCGGTCGATGACTTCATCCGGAAGAATGCCGCGCATTCCCTTCTTGAAGACTTGTTTGCCGCTGCTGCCGTTCAGATTCAGTTCCGGAGGAATGGTTGCGGCGAACTCGACGAGCTTGTGATCGAGCAGCGGCACTCGGACTTCGAGCGAATGGGCCATGCTCATACGATCGACCTTCGTCAGAATGTCCAGTGGCAGATAGCTGTGCAGATCGAGGTACTGAGCCGCCGACAACCAGCTTCCGAACTGCCGCGGACTGTCCTTTTGTACGCGAGCGAAAACGTCGGGATGAAGAAGCTCCTGGCGCGACCGCTCCCGGAAAAATGTCCCGGCGTCGAAATAGCGATCCCAGCCGGTGAGGCTGTGGTGAAGAGCGAAGTTCCGCCCTTTGGCACCCTCCCGCATCCGTGATCCGATGACCGCGAGCGCTTTGCGCGCAAAACGCGGCAGGCGTGAGTAACGGCGTTCGCGCTGCTCGACGCGGTATTTGTCGTACCCAGCGAACAGCTCGTCGCCTCCATCACCGGAGAGCACGACCTTCACGTGATCAGCCGCCATGCGCGAAACCACGAAGGTGGGAATCGCTGACGGATCGCCGAACGGCTCGTCGAGGTGCCAAACCAGATCGTCGACAATTCCCAAAATGTCCGGCTCCACAATCTGTTCGTAATGATCGGTGCCGAACCTGCGTGCAATCGTCCGAGCGTAAGGAAGCTCATTGAATGACGCCTCCTTGAAGCCGATGGCAAACGTCTTCACCGGACGGGCGGCATGTCGTGTCATGTGGGCGACGACCGAGCTCGAATCGATCCCGCCACTCAGAAACGCACCGACCGGCACATCGCTGACCATGTGCATACGAACGGACTCATCGATCTTTTCACGGAGCTCTTCGATCAGATCTTGCTCAGTCGCCTTCCGGTTCGGTTCGAACACGACATCCCAGTAGCGACTCGCTCGCGCCGGCAGGTTCGGCCCGGCGGTGAGCACATGCGCCGGCTCGAGCTTGCGAATTCCGCGGAGAATGCTTTGGGAGCTCGGAGTGGTCAGGTTGGTAAAGAGGTGGTTCAACGCGGTCCAATCGAGCTGACGCTCGACTCCCGGTAACTGCAGGATTGCTTTCAGCTCGGAAGCGAACACCAGACGATCACCGAGATCGGCGTAGTAAAGAGGTTTGATGCCCAGACGGTCGCGTCCCAGCAACAGCCGCTTCTTCCGGGCATCCCACAGCGCGAAGGCGAACATGCCCCGCAGGTGATCGACCAGATCCGCGCCGTGGTCTTCATAGAGGTGGACGATCACTTCTGTGTCGGTGGATGTGGCTAGTGTGTGTCCACGGCGGATCAGATCGTGGCGCAGCGACTGGAAGTTGTAGATCTCCCCGTTAAACACGACCCATACCGAGCCATCCTCATTCGAGAGCGGCTGATGACCCGTGTGCAGATCGATGATGCTGAGCCGTCGCATCCCGAGGCCAACATCAGGGCGAATAAAAAATCCCTCATCGTCCGGGCCGCGGTGGACGATGGCGTCGCACATGCTCCGCACGTCTTCCGCAGCGACCGGACGGCCATCGAGGCTCAGGATTCCCGCAATGCCGCACATGGATTGGAGAAGATTGGGGGGCTAGTGATCGCCGGCGCAGTCGGAGAACCCTTCGAACATGGCTGCGGCGTGGCAGCTCATGATCGCTGGAGAAAATCGGGCGGAAGGATCGAGGCACGATCGTTCCCACAACATTTTGCGTGGAATGGTCAGCAGAGGATGGTGCTCGTTGCGGTGCCGGCAGGTCGTGAACGCGTAACGGTATCCTGCTAAGCCGACCGCTTCGACGACGCTGCCATTGAAGCCACCGCCGGGGTACGCGAAGCATCCCACCTTCACTGCCAGTCTCCGCTCGATCTCCCGGCGCGAATCCTCGGTTTCATCTCGCACACGCTCACGGCTTTCGTTCGTCAGAGAGGCATGACTCCTGGTGTGCGAGCCGATCGTCATGCCGCTGTCGCGCATCTCGGCGAGCATCTCCCAACTCATGGGCCGGAGCGCCAGCCGCCACGCATCTCCAATTTCGATGTCCATCTCCAAGCGATCGATGACGCGCTGAATATCGCCTTGCGGCAGATGCGCGATGAGGAATCGGTTCATCGAGAACGGATCGCGCGCGGATCCGCTCGTGTGCTCTGGTACTGACGATTCGACGTTCGCCTCTCGCAACAGAGTGACGAGGTCGTTGGCAATCGAAGACCGCCGTTGCGAAGCCCCGACGAGTAATGCATGCAATCGCTCGTGCATGGGCGGCTCTGCAGTCCCCACCAGATCGGTGACGACGAACATACCCGCGGGAATGCCCTTGCGTTTGAGGATCGGAAAGGCGTGATGGTAGACGTCACTGTAGCCATCATCGAAGGTCACGGCAGCCAGTGGCCGTGATCCGGGACTCTCGCGCGTCAGGTCAAGATCGTCGAGCGAGACAATCCGAAAATTCCGCGCAAGCCAGTCGAGGTGTCGCTCCAGCATTGCAGCGCTGATCTCCATGGCAGGAACCGCGAAGCCATTGTTTGCATTCAGCCGCTCGACGACACGGTGATAGGAGGCAATGAACGGGAGATTGCGGTGCAAGCGGATATGCGCCGCCTTGTCGAGCCCAGTCACGGAAACGCTTCGGGCGATCGAATCCTTCACAATCGCGCGAAACGCGATCGGCCTCGAGATTCTCTTTTTCCGCGCAATCGATCTGGCAACGCGTGGTGCTGTCGCTCGACAGCCGGCGACGAAACGGAACAGAGGACCGAAGGCTTTCAGCGAGGTCAATCCGACAAAGTAGAGTCCCGGCACACTGCTCTCGAACCAGGGGCTCAGCACCGGGGCACCGTCTTCTGTATTGATCTTCTTCCGCAGAGAGGGATCGATCATCTTGAGCCGTTGAACATCAATTTGATATCCGGTGGCCAGGACCACGTGATCGACGATGAGTGTGACGCCGTCAGAAAGTGTGACTTCGAGCCTCGAGTCCACCGGTCGTGTTGTCGCGACCGTGCAGCCTTCGTGGAATGTGACTTTGCCCGAGACTCTTTCTTTCACCCAGGAAGAAACTGTGGCCGGCAGGTAGGCGCGAAGCCATCGGTCCCTGGTGTGTCGAGGAAACCGGCAGAACAAATAAGGGAAGTGCTCGAGGGTCCAATTGACCCAGCCGGGCGCGATCCCAGAGCTTGGAGCAATGATCCGGTCCAGGAAGGTGCGCTCGCTGTCGCGATCCGGCGAAAGCCATTCGATTGGCCGCCGTGACACGCTGTGAACGCCTGCCCCGGCCTCGTAAAGCAAGGCGCAGTACTCGATCGCGCTCTGTCCAC
>QHVY01000354.1:2236-7742 GCA_003223695.1 Acidobacteriota bacterium | reverse complement strand
GTCGACATCCTGCAGGTCGGCGCGCGCAACATGCAGAATTTCAATCTGCTCACCGCGTTAGGCCAGATCCGAAAGCCGGTGCTCCTCAAGCGTGGCATGTCGGCGACGATTCAGGAGTGGTTGTTGGCGTCGGAGTACATCCTGACCGGCGGAAACTACGATGTCATTCTCTGCGAGCGCGGGATCCGCACGTTCGAGACGTACACGCGCAATACGCTCGACATCTCCGCGATCCCGGTGATCGAGAAACTGTCGCATCTTCCGATCATCGCCGATCCGTCGCACGCCGTCGGACGGCGCGACAAGGTGATGCCGCTCGCGCGGGCGATCGTCGCCGCCGGCGCGGATGGGCTGCTCATCGAAGTGCATCACGATCCGGACAAAGCCGTGTGTGACGGGCCGCAGTCGCTCTATCCCGATCAATTCGCGAGATTGATGGATGAGCTGCGCATCATCGTGCCGGCGGTAGGGCGGAGGTTGTGAGCCTTCAATAGATTAGCTGGTTAGACGGCTTCCAGATACATGTCGACTGGCATCCATTGAGTCTTGGCCTCCGACGCTTGATCTTGTCACGGTCAATCAAGTGAGGATCTATGCGTCGCATGAAAATCTTCGGATTCCTATTTCTTTCGGGGCTCGTTACCGCAACCAGCTCACTGGCAGGTCAAAACCGCTGGACCAGCGAAGGACCAGGAGTGGGCATCGTCACGGACATCATGGCCGACCCGCGCGACGCGTTGGTTGCGTACGCTTTCACGGCGGGCGTATTCAAGACTTCTGATGGTGGACAGTCGTGGCGCTCGATCAACGACGGATTGCCAGCGCCCTATTTTTCTGCGTTTCTCATTGTGCCCGGCGCGCCAGCCACACTCGTTGCAGCGATTGGACACTCGATCTTCATCAGTGTCGATGGCGGAGAGCATTGGGAGTCGCGTGGTCAGATCGATCCTCAGGCTGATGTCCAAGCGCTGGCCTTTGACGCCGCGTCGCAGACATTGTTGGCAGGTACGACCTCCGGCCTCTTTACGAGTACGGACGGCGCTCTGACCTGGATCGCGAATCAGTCGCTACACGACGGAGTTGACAGCATCGCCGCCTCCCAAGACGGAACGATTTACGTCATCGCCGGCGGAAAGCTGTATCGCTCCATCGATCACGGCGCGTCGTGGGTTCATCTCGACACCGCGCAACGTCCATTTCGCATGATCGCTGACGACCGCTCCTCAATCTATTTGCTCACAGCTGGCGGCGTCATGATCAGCGACGATCGCGGCATGACGTGGCGTGCGTTGCCGACGCCGGGATTCAGCGTGATATCACTCGTCCCAGCCGAGAGCGGTCATGTGTACGCCTTCAGCGACTGTTGCGTGTACGAGTATCGCGATCGGGCCGCCACATGGACGTTCTTCGCTGCACTCGCCGACGGATATTTCCCGCATCAGATGCGTGGCCTGGCAATCAGCCCCGCCGATACGACACGCGTTTATGCAGCCACAGGCGACGGCGTGTTTGTGAGAACAAACAGTGAGTGGGTTTCAGCAAACAAAGGTCTTCCTGGCGACGTGGCCACCGATGTTGTGGTCACCCCGTCGAAACCGGAGGTGGCGTACGCCGCCACATTCCGGGAGATCGTCAAAACAGTGGATTTCGCACATACATGGGAAACAACCGAGTTCAGTTGGTGGTATCCGAGACTCGCGGTGAGCCCGACTGAGCCGAACACTGTCTATGCAGCGACTGAAGTTAACGGACTTCTGAAGAGCAGCGATGCCGGTCAGACATGGGAGCAGGTGACTCCAGGTTCGGCGGCATTGCTTGCAGTTGCACCGTCAGATGCTGCGACCATCTACGCCGCGTTCTCCAATGCGGTATCGAAAAGTAATGACGGCGGCGCGACCTGGATGGAGATCATGTCCGGTCTGTCGCGCGATTCGTGGTACTCCTTCGGGCCGTATAGCTACTGCTGCAGCGCGGGCGCTTCAGCAATCGCCATCGATCCCTCCGACGCTGACACCGTTTACCTCGGTCAACCGAGTGCGATTTTCAAAACTACGAATGGTGGATGGAATTGGATTCCAGTCGCGACAATGCCGTTTGTTCAGGCCCTGGTGATCGATCCAAGCGATCACAACATCGTCTATGCAGCTTCGGGCGCCTTGGGCGTGGCAAGGACAATCGATGGAGGGAACACATGGACTGCGGCCGGCCTCATCGACAAATCGGTCACCACGCTAGCCATTACGTCAACAGATCTCTACGCCGGCACTGAGGACGGTCACATTTATCGCAGCACCGACGGCGGTCAACTGTGGCAGCCATTTGAGGATGGCCTAACGCGAGAATATGTCTGCAAGTTGTCGGTCGACCGCTCGGGCCATCATCTCTATGCGGCGACGTATGCAGGCGTTTATGAGTACGACGTCATTGACGGCCCCTCGCGTGCGTCGGTCCGCCGGAGGTGATCCACCGATCGACATTCGCACCTCGCCCGCTTGCTCTTGAACCCGAATCGTAAAAAGCCTGATCGGCCCCGACGACCAATGGGTCCATGTTGCTTGCGTCCGTACCGCCCGCGAGCATGTACATGAAGCCGACCTTGCCTGCCGGCGGAGTCTGATGGCCCATCCAGGCCTTCGCCCACTCCATCGCATTCGCGTCCAGGCACATCGGGTCGGGCCCAGGCGTTGTCGGATTGTCGGGCATGCATGTGAATCCGTTCGTTCCTGTTCGAATCGTGCGCATCGTCCCGTCGGCTGCCATATCAACGATTGTGGCGCCCTTCGCCACGCTTGCAGGGGCGGCTTTCATGGCGCTGGCAATGAGACCAGCGTCGGTCGTCTTGGCAGTTTTCTTTGTTGCGGCTAACGCGCTGGCCACTGTGAGGCAGCAGAGGAGAGCGATTTGCTTCATGCGATCCTCCTGAATTTTCTTGGACGGCGCGAGTACTATCCGCAATTCTTCTGCTTAGCAATCCACTGATCGACATTCGCTTCGAGCACGCTGAGCGGCACGGCGCCGCTGCCGAGGACGACGTCGTGGAATTCGCGAACGTTGAAGTGCGTCCCCAGCGACTCCTCGGCGCGTTTGCGAAGCTCCTTGATCTTCAGCTCGCCGAGTTTGTAAGAGAGCGCCTGAGCGGGCCAGGAGATGTAGCGGTCAACTTCCGTCTCGACCTCGTGTAAAGGCAACGCTGTGCGCGTAGCCATGTAGTCAATGGCCTGTTGGCGCGTCCAACCCATCGAGTGAATTCCGGTGTCGACGACAAGACGGCACGCGCGCCACATTTCGTAGCCGAGCCGTCCCCATCCTTCGCCGAACGATGAGATGTACGAGAAGCGGCGAAAATTTGGCAGTTTCCCGAGCTCGCGGCTGAGTGAGATCTGCAGGTGATGTCCGGGAACCGCTTCGTGCAACGTGAGAGCGTCGAGGTTGTACAGCGGACGGCTTTCCAGCTTGTAGGTGTTGACCCAGTAGATGCCCGGTTGAGTCGATCCTTCCGGCGCGCCGACATAGCGACCGCTCGTGTATTTCGGCGCGATATCCGCCGGCACAGGCTCAACTGTGTATGGCAGTCGTGGAAGAGTCTTGAATTCCGACGGGAGCTTGCCGTCGATCGTCTTCGCGATCCACGACGCGTGCTCTAACAGCTCTTGTGGAGTCTTCGCATAGAAGCGGGGATCGGTGCGTAGGAACTGAAGAAATGCGGCAAAGTCGCCGTTAAAGCCGACCTGCTTCATCACCGCGTCCATTTCTTTGGAAATGCGATTGACTTCACCGAGGCCGATCTTGTGAATCTGGTCTGGCGTTAGATCGAGCGTCGTGAATTCGCGAATTTTGAACTGGTAAAAGGCGGCTCCGTTAGGCAATGCGGAAGCGCCGAGGGTCGTGCGGGTGCCAGGAAGGTACTCATTGTGGAAGAAGTCGAGGAATTCGCGATAGCCGACGACGACACCATTCGTGATCGCCGCGCGTCCTTCGCTGCGCAGCTGCTCCTGCTCGGAAACGGGAACAGACACAGGAAACTTGTCGAACGGAAACCAGAAAACGCTCTTCGTGGCGTCGTCGACCACATGCGCCGAGATTGTCGTGTCATAGCCCTCGAGCGTCGCGCGCGGCACGGTCATTCCGCGCTTCAGGCCCAGGCGCATGAGCGCGATTTCCTCGCGCACATACCTCGGCCAGGCATTGAGACGGCTGATGTAGTTTTCGTAATCCTTGACTGTCTCCAGCGGCATCTCCTTCGGTAATCGGGAGAAGCCGGAGTGAAATCCGGAGTCTGCGTTGATCGGCATTTCGTAATCGCCGAAGTCGTACGATTCGATGCCCTCTTGGATCTGGCTCTTGAAAATGTCGTAGTTCACTCGCTCGTTTGCCGGCAACTTCGAACGGTCGAGGTGTTCGAGCTCGGCGAGTGTCGACTTTCGCTCGGCTTGACGGCGTGCCAGGTCGGCGGGAGTGACGGACGGCAGCCGATCGTCGTATTCATGTCTGCCGACGGACGTGGCGAAGAGCGGATTCTCGCGAAGGCGCGTCTCCCAGTTTTTATCGAAGATGGCGTGTAACTTCGCGACTTCAGATGCAACAGCAGGAAGGGCGAGGAGTGCGAACGTTGCAAGCATTCGCGCAGCTTACAATAGAGAGCGTGCCGTTCAAGAGTCAGGCGCAACGCCGCAAATTCGCCGAGTTGCTGGTGAAGGGGAAAATCTCGCCGCAAACTTTCGAGGAGTGGAATCGCGAGACCGGCGGCGCGGCACTGCCGGAACGCGTCAAGCCGAAAACCAGGCCGAAGAAGAAAACGCCGAAGAAACGCTAGCGATCCTTCTTTTCCAGCCGGATGTTGCGAATCACCGCACCGTCCGGAAGTCGTTTCAATGTTCCGGTCATCTCCGAGCTGGACCGATTAAACGTCCACAATGCGTGCAGCTCACCGCGTGTGACCTCTGAGGTAAGCCTTGTCGCGAGTCAGCGCCGAACGTAGCGCCGGCTCTCAGCCGGCGCCGAGCCGACTGAGAGTCGGCTCTACGTTCACAAACATGCCGTGATTATGCAACGGCGGCGGCATTGCGCCGCCGCCGTGCACGAGTTAGTGCCTTACGTGTTTGTTGCGTTCGTACTGCACACCTTCGCCGACCGCTGCGCCGATCAGTGCGCCGGTGAGCGGGTGATGGCGGTCAATCAGAGCGCCGGCCGCGGCACCGACGAGCGCACCACCGGTCTGGCTATAGTGTTTGCGGTGATACGTCGATGAGTAGACGCGGCGATGATGATGTGTCCTTGCAAAAGCAGCATTCGCAGGCACGAGCAGCGCTAGGCCTAACACTGCAGCCTGAATTTTTTTCGAAAGCGAGGTCATTAGCTATTTACCTCCCGCGCCCTAAAAGTGCGAGACAGATGCCTGATTTGGGGCAGTCTAACTTATTGTATACTCGCGACTTATGTGCCGCTCCATCACACTTCTGCTTCTGCTCGCTTCCGTCATTGCCGAGGCGGCTCCGCCATCGCTCGA
>QHVY01000354.1:0-2081 GCA_003223695.1 Acidobacteriota bacterium | reverse complement strand
CGACGAACGCGAAGCCGATTCTTCTTCTCGCGCATCTCGATGTGGTCGAGGCGAAACGTGAGGACTGGTCACTCGATCCATTCACATTCACGGAAAAGGACGGCTACTATTACGGCCGCGGGACGAGCGATGACAAGGCGATGGCGGCGATCTTCATCGCCAATCTGATTCGCTATAAGCACGAGGGTTGGATTCCGAAGCGCGACATCATCGTCGCGCTCACGGCAGATGAAGAGACCGGCGACTACAACGGCGTCTCGTGGCTGCTGCAACAACATCGCGATCTCATCGACGCCGCATTTGCGCTCAATGAGGGTGGGGGCGGGCGGCTCCAGGACGGCAAACGAATCTACAACGGTGTGGGTGCGAGCGAGAAGGTCTATGTCTCGTTCAAGCTCGAGACGCATAACAAAGGTGGACACAGCTCCGTCCCTCGTCCTGATAACGCGATCTACGAGCTGGCTGAAGGTCTGATGAAACTGGAGAAGTTTCAGTTTCCAGTCGAGCTGAACGAAGTCACGCGTGCGTACTTTGAGCGGATGTCGAAGCTCGAGCAAGGGCAGACAGCCGCCGACATGGCTGCAGTGTCGAGAGGGGACGCTGATGCGGCCGCGCGTTTGTCGCAGACGGCGGTATACAACGCATTAATGCGCACGACCTGCGTCGCCACTCGGCTCGATGGAGGGCACGCCGACAATGCGCTGCCACAGATGGCTCGCGCGACCATAAATTGCCGTGTGTTGCCAGGAGACTCCGCTGACGAGGTTCGCAACGCGATCGTGAAAGTGCTCAACGATCCCGGCGTCGACGTTACATGGATCGATAAAGCGAAGCCGAGTGCGCCGTCGCCGCTCGATGCCGCGGTCATGCGGCCCATCGAGGGTGTCACCGATGAATTCTGGCCGGGCGTTCCCGTTATGCCGTTGATGGCCACCGGCGCGAGCGACAGCCTTTACTTGCGAAACGCAGGCATCCCAAGCTACGGCGTCTCCGGACTGTTCGCGGAGCTGAATGACAGCCGTGCGCACGGCCGCGATGAGCGCGTGGCCATACCGCAGTTCTACGACAGCTTGCAGTTCCTGTACGTGCTCGTGAAGCGGTTGGCCTCGTGAAGGGACTTCTTCTCTTCACGTTGATCTTCGCGGCTTGCTCGACACCGACGCCACACCCACCTGCGCCTCAGCCGGAAGTGCCAGGTCAGGAGCAGGCGATCGGAACAGTGAAAGTGAGCGCGAATACTCTCAACGTGCGCCGCGAGGCTTCGGCATCGGCGGACGTGATCGCACAAGTCAGAAAAGGAGAGCGCCTCGCGCTTCTCTCCGCCGCTGACGAATGGGACCGCATCCGCCTCGGTACCGGCGAGGTGGGATTCGTCTCTGCGCAGCATGTGATCCGCGAGGGCGTATCGCGCTCGCGTCGTGGCTGTCCTGCCGATACCGATTACCAGTTCGTCAAAACGCCGACACCGGCCTTTTCGGACAGCAGCGCGCACGGCATCGTCACTGTAGAGGCGAACGTCGACGTGCGCGGCAACGTCACCTCCGCACGCGCGGTGAACAACACGACCGGCGACGAAGCGTTAGGCGTACTTGCCGAGCGCGAGATTCGCCAGGCGAAGTTCTCGCCGCCGATTCGGAATTGTGTTCCCAAAGCATTCATCTTCACGTATAAGCGATCGTTCTGAGGCTTCATGGCAGTCGAACGCGCACCTTCGCGGGTCTGGATCGCTCGGGGATTCACCGCCGTCGAAGACGTCGTCTACATCGGCCTCGGCATCCTGTTAGCGGCGAGTGCGATGGCACTGCTGATCAGCGGCTTTGTCTCCTTCGTTGAAGCGGTACGCAACGGTGACCTGGCGAACAACATCATCGTCTTGCTAGACCAGATGCTTCTGGTTCTGTTGATCGTTGAGCTGCTGTACACGGTGCAGGTGTCGATCCGTGAGCACAGCATTGTTCCCGAGCCTTTTCTACTGGTCGGCGTCATCGCGGCGATTCGCCGCGTTCTCGTTGTGACGGCAGAATTCGGACACGTCTCGCAGCTTCCGCCAGCGACGCTGCAGCGTTTTCTCTACGAGCTCG
>QHVY01000353.1 GCA_003223695.1 Acidobacteriota bacterium | reverse complement strand
GTGTCCGACGCCGCCCTCGATCAGGCGGTGCTCATACTTGCCCGAGAATTTTTTCGCGTACGACGCGGGCTCCGGATGCGGTGCGCCGTTCGCGTCACCTTCGAGGGTGATCGTCGGGACGCCGACGGCCGGAAATTGAGCGAGCCGTGTTTCGAAGTCGTCGTATTTGCGCTCGCCGTCCGCAAGGCCGAGTCGCCAGCGATAGTTGTGGATGACAATCGCAACATGATCGGGGTTATCAAACGACGCCGCGCTGCGATCGAAGGTGGCGTCATCGAAATTCCACTTCGGCGACGCGATCTTCCAGATGAGCTTCGCGAAATCCTTCCGATACCGTTCGTAGCCTGCGCGGCCGCGGTCCGTCGCGAAATAGTATTGATACCACCATTGAAGCTCGGCGTTAGGCGGCAGCGGGGTCTTGCCGGCTGCCTGGCTGCCGATCAGATAGCCGCTCACGGAAACGAGCGCCTTACACCGCTCGGGCCAGAGCGCGGCGACGATATCCGCTGTTCGCGCGCCCCAATCGAACCCGGCGTGAATCGCCTTGTCGATCTTCAGCGCGTCCATCAGATCGATGACATCGACGCCGAGCGCTGACGGCTGTCCGTTTCGGATCGTGTCGTTCGAGAGAAAGCGTGTCGTGCCGTAGCCGCGCAGAAACGGCAGGATGACTCGGTAGCCGGCTGACGCAAGGCGAGGCGCTACGTCGACGAAGGCGTGAATGTCATAAGGCCAGCCGTGCAGCAGAATTACGGGTGTTCCCGCACTCGGCCCGAACTCCACGTAACCAACGTTCAACACGCCGGTGGCGATCTGCTTGAGACTCTCAAATGATGGATTCATTGGCGTGCTCGCGGCTCTTGCCGAACTTCTCATGAGCCTCGCCGTAGCGAATGCCATTGCGGCGGTACTGAGAAATCGGCGTCGATTCATAATCGAAATCTCACTTCATGAATGTGCGGACGAGCTGCGCGATCTGATCGGCAGCCGTATCGAGCGCGAAGTGTCCTGCGTCGAGCACGTGGACTTCTGCCGACGGCACGTCGCGCCGGTACGCCTCCGGTTCCGAAAGCTCGAAGGAGAGATCGTATCTGCCCCAGATGACGAGCAGGCGTGGCTTGGTGTCGCGCATCCAGGCCTGCCACTTCGGATACGCCTCGACGTTCGTTCGATAGTCGTAAAAGAGGTCGCTTTGGATGTCCGCCTGTCCCGGTTGATTGAGAAAGTTGAGCTCGTCGGTCCAGAGATCGGGATCGTAGCGTTCGACATTGGGGTCGCTGCCGACGTGACGCGTGCGCGTCGTCTGCAATGACAATAGATTTGTGCGCAGCGCGGTCTCGTTCGCAGCGCGATCGGCCCAGAACGCGCGTCGCGTCTTCCAATTCGCGCCGAGGCCTTCATTGTGTGCGACAGCGTCTTGCACGACGAGCGCATTGACGCGTTCCGGATGCGCCAGCGCCATTCGAAATCCAACCGGTCCGCCGTAGTCCTGCATGTACAAGGTGTAATGCGAAAAACCGAGGGCTTCCGTAAAGTGATTCATGATCTCGGCGTAGTGATCAAACGTGTACGCGAATTTCCTTGGATCCGGCCAATCGCTGTGACCGAAGCCGGGATAATCGGGCGCGATGAGGTGATAGCGATCCGAAAGCCGAGCGAAGAGTGGCTCGAACATCCGCGAGGAGGAGGGAAGTCCGTGCAGCAGAAGAAGGACCGGCGCGTTTTTCGGACCGGCTTCGCGATAAAAGATGTTCAGGCCATCGATCTGCGTCGTGCGATAGAACGTCGGATGCTGTAGTGATGCGAGGGTCATAAGAATCGCGAGTTGCCTCATTTCGCCAGCTCGAAGATGACTTCCAACTCGACAGGTGTGCCGAGCGGAAGACTTGCGACGCCGGAGACTGAGCGGCAAGGGTTCTTGTCTTTCCCGAAAATTTCCTGGAGCAACTCCGATGCTCCATCGGCGACCTTCGGCTGATCTCGGACATCGCCCGAAGTGGCGACTGAAACGCTGAGCCGTACGACGCGCCTAACTTGGTCGAGCGATCCGAGGTGCTTGCGCGCAACAGCGAGGACGTTGAGCGCCGCGAGATGTGCCGCCTTCCGGCCTGCTTCCACGTCGAGCTCGGCGCCGATGCGTCCCGTGAATCTCGGAGTGCGGCCCTCGGTCGGAAGCA
>QHVY01000352.1 GCA_003223695.1 Acidobacteriota bacterium | reverse complement strand
CGAGCGCAAGCACCTCGGCGGATCGTGCGTGAACTTCGGATGCGCACCGACAAAAACGGCAATCGCTTCTGCGCGTGTGGCACATCTTGCGCGCCGCGCAGCCGACTTCGGATTGCGCATTCCTTCCGTCGAGGTCGATTTCCGGGCTGTCATCCAACGCGCTCGCGACATCGTCATCAGCCAGCGATCTGGAATCGAACATGGGCTCGCTGGCAAAGTCATCACCGCTCAGGCGAGGCTCGACGGCCGCGAAGGCGATCGATTTCGCATCGTGGCCGGCGATCAGAGTCTTACCGCCGACCAGATCGTGCTCGACACCGGAACGCGCTCCGCGATTCCGCCGATCGAAGGAATCGGCGATGTCGACGTGATCCACGCCGGCAACTGGCTGCAGCACAGCGACCTGCCACAGCGGCTGATCGTCATTGGCGCCGGCGTCATCGCGCTCGAGATGGCGCAGTTCTATCGGCGGATGGGTAGCGAAGTGGTGGTCCTCGAAGCGGCCCCACAGATCGCATCGACGGAGGACCCGGATGTTGCCGAGGCGCTGCAGGATCTGCTGGAGCGCGAGGGGATCGAGTTTCATCTCGAAGCGAAGATCGAGCGTGTCGAAAAAAGCGGCGATGGCGTGATGCTGCGCGTTGCGGAGAAAGGAATGATCGCCGGCACCCACCTCTTCGTTGCCGCCGGCAGAAAGCCGAATACCGACGACCTCGGCCTCGACACTGTCGGCGTGAAGACGAATCGCGGGATCGTCGAAGTCGATGAGCGATTGTCATCGAACGTGCGCGGAATCTGGGCCGCCGGCGACATCCGCGGCGGTCCGATGTTTACACACACCGCCTGGGATGACCATCGCGTTCTGCTGTCGCAGATCACAGGCGACCGATCGCGCACGACGGAGCGCGTCGTGCCATACGCGATCTTCACCGATCCGGAGGTCGGGCGCGTCGGCATGACTGAGACTCAAGCCCGGCAGAGCGGAAAACAAATCAAAGTCGCGCGTTTCGAGATCCGCCGAAATTCGAAATCGCTGGAGATCGGCGAGCCGGACGGATTCATCAAAGTCATCGCCGATGCATCCAGCGGACAACTCGTTGGCGCCAGCGTGATGTGCAACGAAGCCGCGGAGCTAGTGCACATCTATATCGATTTGATGAACGCGCGGGCGCCATTTTCTGTGATTCGTGACGCGGTCTACATTCACCCGACGTTGGCCGAGGCGATTCAGAGCGCAGTTTCGCTGCTGGGTTGATCGTGGTCACACTGACCCAACTCGTCCTCTATTTTCTCCGCCTCGGCGCCGTCGGATTTGGTGGACCGGTGGCCCTCGTGAATTCCATGCGACGCGACCTCGTGGAATCTCGGGGCTGGCTCACTTCTGACGAATACGAAAACGGTCTCGCGCTGGCGGCGGCGTGTCCCGGGCCGCTCGCATATCAGCTCGCCGTCTATTGTGGATACATCCGGTTCGGGATCATTGGCGGACTCGCCGTGGCGATTGCATTCGGTTTGGCACCGTTCATTCTGGTGACGATCGGCGCGTGGCTTTACGTTCGATACAGCGCGAACTGGCAAGTGCGCGCGCTGTTTTATGGGATCGCGCCGGTCGTCGTGGCGCTCATCGTCAAAGCCTGTTGGAATCTCGGCAGGCGCACGCTTCGCGGCGATCGTCTCGCCTGGGCATTCGCACTAATCGCGTGCGCGATCACGACGATCGTGCAGCGCGAGCTCGCTCTGATGTTCATCATCGCCGGTCTTCTGGGGATCATCATTTTCGGGCGGCGAGTCGGCGGCCGCGCAACGGCGATGTCGGTCATGCCGCTTTTTCTCTTCTTTTTCAAGACCGGTCTGCTCGTCTTCGGCAGCGGTCTGGTTATCGTTCCGTTCCTCAAAACGCAGGTCGTCGATGAATATCATTGGCTCACGAACCGCGAATTTCTCGATGCGGTGGCGATCGGAATGATTTCGCCCGGTCCGGTCGTGATCACGGCGACGTTCGTCGGATATCTGATGGCGGGAATCGCCGGCGCGCTGGCGGCGACGGTCGGGATTTTCGCCGCGCCGGTGCTTTTCACAATCCTGGCGACGCCGCTTCTGCTTCGCTATCGCGCCGATCCGCGCGTTGCGGGCTTCGTGCGCGGAGTCACGGTAACCGTGGTCGGCGTCCTCGTCGGCACGACGTACCTCGTCGGCCGACAGGCAATCGGCGATTGGTTGACGGCGCTCATTTCCGTCGCGAGCCTGGCGATCATCATTTATTGGAAGCGGATTCCGGAGCCGGCCGTGATCGCTGCCGCCGCGCTGGTCGGACTTCTTGCATATCAGCCGATGCGCCCCGACTGGCTTTTGCGATGAGAACCGCTGCACTGCGCATTCTGCAAATCGGCGCGATCGTGATCGTGCTGGCCGCGTCAACGCTGACGGTCTTCGATCTCGACCGCTTTCTCGTGCCGAAGGAGCTCGTCCTTCACGTCGCTGCGTTACTCGCCGCGCTGTTCGCCTTCGGGGCGATCCGGCGGACGGCGTTCACGCGTGTCGATTGGATTCTCATCACCTATTTATTGCTCAGCGGCGCTTCCGCGCTGCTAGCGACCAATCGCTGGCTCGGATTGCGAGGATTTGCGGTGACCGCGTCGGGAATCCTGATTTTCTGGATCGCGCGTGCTTTACGCGAGGCGGGATTCGATCGCCCACTCTTGAACGCACTGGCGATCGCTGTTGTGCTCGCCGCGATCACCGCCTTGCTGCAGGCGTACGGCGTGTCGATGCCGCTTTTTGCTCTGACCCGCATTCCCGGCGGCACCCTCGGCAACCGCAATTTCGTTGCGCATGTGGCGGCGTTCGGATTGCCGCTTCTTTTCCTCGCCGCGATGCGCGGTCGCTTCGTCCTGGCTTCTTGCGGCGTGGCGATCGTGGCCGCTTCGCTCGTTCTGACACGATCGCGAGGAGCATGGCTCGCATGCGCGGTGATGCTGCTCTTGTTCATCGTCGTCGCGAGAGTGTGGACGCGCCTTCTGGGCGTGCTC
>QHVY01000351.1:6048-8774 GCA_003223695.1 Acidobacteriota bacterium | reverse complement strand
CGCAGACAGCTTTCACCACATCGCTTCCTTTTCGAATGCCTCCATCGAGCAGCACCTCGACTTGACCGTTGACCGCCGCGATCACTTCCGGCAGCACCCGCAGCGTTGGTGCGACGCCGTCGAGCTGTCGTCCACCATGATTCGAAACGACGACTGCGGAGGCGCCATGATCGATTGCCTGGCGAGCATCATCCGCTGTGTGTACGCCCTTCACAATAATCGGACCCTGCCAGATCTCGCGGATCCATTTGAAGTCGCTCCACGACACCATTGACTGCTCGAGTGCCGCGCCGACATCGGCGTAAGGCATCGGTCCGTCCTTGAGCACGATGTTCGGAAAGCGCATCAAACCGCCGTCGCGAAGATAGGCGGCAAACCAGCGGGGGCGTGCGAGGAATTGCCAGACGTATGGGAACATCGCGAACGGCGCGCCTGACACGAGCTCTTTGGCTCCATTGCGCACATCGCGTTCGCGCATTCCGGCGACGGGCGTGTCGACTGTGACGACGAGAGCCGAACAGCCGCAGCTTCTCGCGCCGACGAGATAGAGCTGATACCAAACAGGCCCGCGCGTCGCCGCCTTCACGTCACGAACCGTGCAGCCTGACAGCGTCGAAAGCGTGTAGATCGTGCCGGCGTCGCCGGCGGCGCGCGCGGCAACTTCTTCGCCACGCGGATAAAAAAGTCGGGCACTTCCGACTGGCGCGAGAAGAAGCGGAAGGTCGATCGTCGTGCCGAGGACAGTCGTTCGAAGGTCGACGTTTGGCGTGGCGACGGCCGAACGCGGGCGGAACATCACGTCGTCGAATACGCGTGCGTTTTCGCGCATGGTCCATTCGGCGTCGGCGCCGCCGTCGATGTAGTCGAAGACAACGCGCGGGAGGCGCTTCTTCGCCGCGTTTCGAAGATCTGCGATGTTGACGACTGTGCCCATTTGCTGCGTGAAGAAACTGAAAACGTGACCGAGATCACGTGGTCGAGCGACTGTTTGATAGAATCCTACCGCTGCGGAGGGCTCTTTCATGCGTTTGCGACTGATTGCAATTTGCGCAATTGCGGTTTTTACAACTTCGGCATTTGCAAAGGATGTTTTCCTGAGCATCGGCGGCAGCGTCGGCGTGTTTCACACCGACACCCGCATCTTCAATCCATCCTCGACGAAAGACATTCAGATTCAGGCGTACCTGCTTCCGGTCGGCAACGTCGATAACAGCGGCGTGCAACCGATCACCATCACCGTGCCGAAGCGGCAGATGGTCATGTACAACGACGTCGTTCAATCGCTGTTCAACAGCAGCACACCGCTCGCGGCGATTCGTCTGAAATCCGACGACGATTTCGTGTCTACGCAGCGGATTTATGCGCAGCAGGCGGCAAATGCCTGTGAGGGCGCAGGAACGCTCGGACAGTTCGTTCCAGGTCTCGACGTCTCGACGGCCTCGAAGGGTGGCGTGCTGATTCAATTGAAATCGAGCGGAGCGTTCCGCACGAACATCGGTGTTGTGAATCCAAACGCGACTGCGGCAAACGTCACTTGGCGCCTCTACGACAAGAACAACAACCTCGTCGCAACCGGTGCGACCGGAACTCTAGGCGTGATGCCTCCGTTCAGCGTCATTACTCCGACGAGGATCACCGATTTCTTCAGCGCTGGAACGGCAGACCTCAGCGACGCGTGGGTCGGCTTCACGTCCGATCAGCCGATCTTTGCGTACGCTTCCGTGGTCGACAACGTCACCACCGATCCGACATTCATTCCGATGTCAGCAGACAGCGGCGCGCCGGCGATCACGCCGCAAGGAAAGGTCTACAACGTGACTTTGCAGAGCTACTCGATATCGGTCTCACCGTCCATTGGACCGAGCGATCTGAAAACTGGCGACAAGGTCACATTCCACATCACCGTCAAGGACACGATGCACGGTTTTCAGCTCAATGATCCGAATGGCGCGGCGCTCGTTCCGGGCGTGATTTTCAATCCCGGCGACGTGGTCGACAAGACATTCACCATCACCTCGGAGGGAAGCTACAATTTTTTCTGCGTCAACACCTCGTGTGGCAATGCGGCGCAGCACGCACAAATGGTTGGTCAATTCGTTGTCGGTACTCCGAGCGACGGCGGCTACCCGCATTACTGAAGTTGTGTAGTGGCCGGCTCTTAGCCGGCCCTGCGGGCTGAGAGCCCGCCACTACACTTTTCTGCTAAGCTGTTGAATGCGCACAACGTGGCGGGTGTGATGGAGCTTTTGCATTTCGCAAAGAGCAGGCGCGGCGGAGAACTGATCGGTATCGTTGTCCTCGCGATCGGCCTCAGTCTGGGCGCCTCGCTGGTGACGTATCACCCCGACGATTCCTCCGCGTTTTACACATCAACGAACAGCGCGATCTCCAACGCGATCGGCTATTACGGCGCCACCGTCGCCTGGATTTTTGTCGGCTTTTTCGGATTTGCCAGCCTGCTCTTTCCGCTCGGACTTCTCATCATCGGCTGGCAGCGGTTCTGGGACAGTGAGCTCGAGTATCTGCAGACGAAGCTGATCGGATCGATCACGCTCGTCATCGCCGCGCCGCCCACGCTCGATTTGATGTTCGGCAAGGTGTGGGTCCGCGGCGCACTCCTCGCCGCCGGCGGTTACCTCGGTCAGGAGATCGATCGCACTGCGATCGCCAACCTCAATCGCGGCGGCGCATCAATCCTTTTCGGAACGATGATTCTCGTCGGCCTG
>QHVY01000351.1:0-5949 GCA_003223695.1 Acidobacteriota bacterium | reverse complement strand
TAGTCGAAGTCGAAGAAATGCCTCCTGCTGAGGAGGCGGGTCCGGTCGTGCGCGAAGTCAGAGGCGCGGGGCGCTTTCAGATCCGCAAGGTGACCAAGGCCGATTTGCGCAAAGCGGCGGAAGCGCTCGCTCAGCAGGAGAAGCCCGATCCGTTTGCGCTTTACGCAGATGAGAGTGGAGGACAGCGGCCCTCCGCTGTCTGGACGGCCGAGGGCGGCCGTCCTCCACAAGACAGATTTGAAGAACCGCTGTTCCTCAGACCGAAGCCGAAGCCTCGCCCGCCCACGAAACGCGAATCACGCCCCTGGAGCGATCAGCTGCCGTCCGTCGATCTTCTCTCGGTCGGCGCAAAAGAGAATCAGATCAACGACGACGTGCATAAGAAGTTTCTCGAAATCGGCCGGCTGATCGAAGAGCGATGCCGCGAATTCGCGGTGGAAGGCGAAGTCACCGCCTACCACCCCGGTCCTGTTGTCACCACATTCGAGTTCAAACCTTCCGCCGGAGTGAAATACGCGAAGGTCGTCAACCTCGGTGACGACCTCGCGCTCGCACTGAAAGCAGAATCGATCCGCATCGAGCGCATTTCAGGTTCATCCACCGTCGGCATCGAGGTGCCGAATCGCAGGCGCGATCTCATCACTTTGCGCGACATTGTCGATACCGAGGTGTTCGTGCAGTCGCCGTCGCTGTTGACCCTCGCGTTAGGCAAAGACATTCACGGCGATGCAATGGTGACCGATCTCGGCAGGATGCCGCATCTGCTTGTCGCCGGTGCGACTGGCGCGGGCAAATCGGTCGGCCTGAACTCGATGATTGTGTCGCTGCTGTACAAAGCGCTGCCGCGTCAACTGCGGATGCTGATGATCGATCCGAAGATGGTGGAGTTGAAGATCTACGAGGACATCCCCCATCTGCTGCATCCGATCGTTACCGATCCGAAGCTCGCCTCGAACGCGTTGATCTGGGCCGTGGCGGAAATGGAGAATCGCTATCGCACGCTCGCCGAGTGCGGCGTGCGCAACATCGATCAATACAACGCGCTGTTGAAGGATCCTGAAGCGCATCGCCGCGCTCGGAAAGCGGCTCCGGGTGATGAGAGGCCCACGCCCGAGCCGATGCACTACATCGTGATCATCATCGACGAATTTGCCGATCTGATGATGATCGCGCCGAAGGATGTTGAAGATTCCGTCACGCGGCTGGCGCAGAAAGCGCGCGCGGTCGGCATTCATCTGATCGTTGCCACTCAGCGGCCGTCGGTCGACGTCATCACCGGCGTGATCAAAGCGAATTTCCCCTCGCGCATCGCGTATCAGGTCGCGTCGAAAGTCGATTCGCGCACCATCCTCGACACTCAAGGCGCCGAAAAACTCCTCGGCTCCGGCGACATGCTGTTCCTTCCGCCCGGCACTGCGCGCATTCGCCGCATTCACGGCGCGTATGTTTCCGAAAAAGAGATCAACGACGTCGTCGATTTCGTGCGAAAGAATCAGGGTGAGCCGAAGTTTCTCGAGGAGATCACGCAGGTCGTCGCCGAGAAGGGCCCGGCGGATGGGATCGAATATCTCGACGATCCAAAGTATGACGAGGCCGTTCGCGTCGTGCTCTCCACCGGCCAGGCATCGGCGTCCTACCTGCAGCGGCGGTTGAAGCTCGGCTACTCCCGCGCCGCGCGTCTGATCGAGATCATGGAAGCGCACGGAATCGTCGGGCCGTCGCAGGGGAGCAAGCCGCGCGACATACTGGTTCGGGCCGAGGACTATCCGCCGGCGATCCTGTGCGCCTTCCTGACGCTCATCGCCGTCCTTCCCGTCTGGCTCTTCCGCTGGTTTCCTACGCAAGACGGCCCGAGCCATCTCTACAACGCATACGTCCTTTCGCACTACTACGACGCGGCGAGCACGCTGGTGCGGATGTATCTCGATGTGAATCTGCGGCCGTTTCCGAATTGGACGACATACGCGCTGATGGCGCTGCTCGTGCGCGTTTTTCCGCCGCTCGTCGTCCAGCAAATCGTGATTTCGGCCTGCATCATCAGCGTTCCGGCGGCGGTCATCTATCTGCAGAAGTCATTCAGGCCTTCCGCGGAGCCCAGCGCGCTGATCAGCATCCTGCTCGCGTTGAGTTACGTGCTCTTCATGGGTTTTTTCAACTTCATCATCGGCTCGGCGCTCTTTGCGGTTGCTCTTGGCTATTGGTGGCGGCGGCGCAACGCTCATTACCTATACGGTCTTTACGGACTTCTGATCGCCATCTATCTGAGCCACGATCTCGCATTCGCGGCGACATTGCTTGCGATCGGCGTTCTCGCTGCGGTTGAGCGGCGCTGGCGAGTTTTCGCTGAGCTCGCGCCGGTGTTTCTCATTTTTCTTCTGGATGCGTTGACGCGGCCGCACAGCCAACAACTTTTTCGCTCCTTTCGCTGGCATCTGCGGCACTTGCTGTCGTTTCTCGCGAGCGGCCAGATCGTTCTCGCGATCGCCGCGATCGCGATCGTGGTGGTCGGAATCGTCTTCTCATTCGTGCGATCGCGTCCGAATCCTGTCGCGATTGTGTCGGCGATCTTTTTTCTCGCCTACTTCGTCGCGCCCTGGGGCTACTCCGGCGAAGGATGGGTCCAGGCGGGGTGGCTCAATGAGCGGCTGCTGTTTCTCACTGTGCTGACGCTGCCGGCGTGGATTGTGTTGCCGCGGCCGGCGATCGCGATGACTCTTCTCGCCGCTGTGATCGCCGGAAACTTTGCTCTTACGTTCGTCGAGATTGCGAAATCGAGCGCGTACATCGGCGAAGTCACTCGATGCGCGCCGCTGATCCGCCCGCATTCGACGATTCACACATATTTTCCGAAGTCGTATGTCAGACCCGACGTCACGCCGACGCTTCATCTGACAGGCTATCTGGGACTCAAAGAAGACATTGTCGATCTCGACAACTACGAGGCGTATCTGCCCGACTTTCCGCTCGCATATCGAAACGACGTCCCCTCCCGCCCGCCCGATTACGTCGTCGTATGGCGCGGCACGAACATGGGGCCAGTCACCGGCTACCGGCTGATTTTCGAGAATGAGGCGATCCGGCTGTACCATGTTCCTGGTTCATGAAAGCGAAGCAGTTGCTGACGGAGTTCCGCGATGCGGCCTTCATCGGCGAAGTCGCGAGCCTGCGAAACACATACGCGGTATTCGCGACCGAATCGCATTTCATTCTCGTCACCTTTTCCGGTCCGCTCTCCGGAAATTTCAATCTCGTGAAGCGGCGTGTCGTCGAAGGATTTCAGCGGCGCTTCGGCGGCAGAAAAAACCTCACCTCCGGCGAGATCCTCAAGAGATCGAGCTTTACCGATCGCTTTGACGTTCTGCGCGTTCTCTACGTGCTCGAGGCGATGAAGCAGGCGACGAAGAAATGGGCCAAGCCGCCGGGACGCGGTTTCGTTTTCGCCGTCAAACGTAGCGCCGGCTCTTAGCCGGCGCGAAGCCGACTGAGAGTCGGCTCTACGCCCGCCAGTAAAACCACGCCTCGACGACGGTCGCGAGGATGAATCCGAATAGCAGCGACACATAGGCGAAGCGCAGAAAGCGATATTTCTTCCGATACAAATAGATGCCGAGGGAGTGGATGTCGCGCACGGCGACTTCGTAGATGCGCGCGTCGGAAGAGAGAATCTCCTCCATCTCGCGCAAATACTGATCCTCGGACATCGACGCAAAGTGGCCGAAGAAGAGAATGTTGCGACTCACTCCGCGCGAGCGCCGTCGGGCAAACGTCGGCAGCACGGCGATGATCGCCAAGAGCAGCGAGATGAGGCACGCAGCGGCGAGCGTCAGCAGGGCGGGGCGGAGTTGCGGATCGCTCGCTTTGCTGAGGGCAATCGTCAGCACGATGGACGAAATCGTGATGAGAATGCTCGCCTTTGTGTCAGCCATGAAGCTGAGCTGGACGTGATGCTGCTGCGCCGTTCGCAGGATGTTGTCGACGCTCGATCGCGGCTTGACGCCGGCGAAGGGGGTTCCGGACTCATCCGCGGGCGGCGGCGGCACTTCCTTCGGACTGATGGACATGTGCCGCCAAGTGTACTCCGTGGCACGCGATGAGAAAATGCATAGGCGTGGCAGATTTCGAGTCGCTGTGGGTCGAGGCGCTGCGCTACCGGCGCGTGTCCCGCAACTTGCGGCCGCTGGTTGAGTCCGTCCATCGCGACCTTCTCGCCCGCTCGCCGAGCCTGAAAGCGAATCTCGAAGAGCTGCTGGCGTTTCTCGCGTCGAATTACGGACGCACAGACGCGAATTGCTGCACGGTCGACCGATTCTTTACGAATATCGAGGATGACTGGCGCAGTCTTCCGCCGCCGCTGCGCGACATCTTCGCGGCGATGAGCAGCACGCTGCACGACGCGATCTATGCTCCGCGCGTGGCGGCGAACTTCGACAGCCTGCCCGAGCAGTTGCTCGAGCGCGTCCGGCGTTCTGTAGAATGAACGCGTGATCGATTTTCTGGAGGCAGTCGTCCTCCTTCTCCCGCCGGAAGTAGGCGGGAGGGCGGCGGCGATCGCCCCGCGCGAAGGCTCCTACCGGCCGCTAGTCGGATCAACGCACATGCGCTTCATCGAAGGGCCGCCGACGATCGAGCCCGGTCACGGCGGTCGAGTCGTCGTCGAGCTCGAACGCGTGTCCGGCGACGAAGTAGATCTCGTCCCCGGCCGCGAGCTCGAGATCATCGAGAACGAGCGCGTCGTCGGACTGTTGATGGTGACGCGGCTTTGGCGGAGCGCGCTGGCGCTTTAGCAGCCGCGGGCCCTGGCCACGATTCGCCGAGATAGCGCATGTTCGCAGGATGCGGCTGCGTTTCGTCGGCGGGCCCGTGATAGACGATGCCGTGAAAAAGATACACGATAATTAGTAATGATTTCATTTTCCTCATTTGTGGTGGAAGGTTCGGGCGGCCGCGTGAGGATCGCGGTCTCGTGTGTGGGCGGCGAACCATATCACACTGTGCGAAAATGTTGCTGGTCATGTTCGGACGGGAGGGGAGACGACGCAGGCTCACGCCGCGACGAAGCTCGTTCCGCACGATCGCTCTCCTCACCCTCATCCCCGTTTTCGGACTGCTGCTCATGCTCGTCTGGATCTTCATCGCGGAGAATGTTTTGCACGTCGCGGGAAAATCGTTCTGATCCTCGACGACGTCGGATTCGAGCATCAGCCGGTCGATGCGGCGACGCGCATCGATCCGAACATCAACTTCTCAGTGCTGCCTAACGCCGCGCGGGCGACCGAGGTGGCGACGCTGCTGCATGAGCGCGGCTTCGAGGTCCTCTGCCATCTGCCGATGGAGCCGGAGCATTTTCCGCAAGTGTCGCCCGGCTCCGGTGCGGTGCTGACGACGATGTCGGACGATGAGATCGCGCGGACGACGCTGAGAAATGTTGAGGCCGTGCCGTACGCGCGCGGCGTGAACAATCACATGGGCTCGCGGGCGACGGCCGACCGGCGCGTGATGGAGAATGTTCTCGCGGCGCTGCCGGAAGACATGTACTTCATCGACTCGCGGACCACATCGGCGTCTGTGGCGGCCTCCGTGGCGAAGGAGTTGAGCGTCCGAGCTGCCTCTCGCAATGTGTTTCTTGATGACGTGCCCACCGATGCCGCCGTTCGGCAGCAGCTGCGCTCGCTCGCGAGAGAAGCGGCGCATCACGGCATCGCGATCGGGATCGGGCACATGTATCCGGCGACCATTCGCGTGCTGACGGCCGGCGTGCCGGAGCTGCGTCGCGAGGGTTTCCGATTCATCCGCGCGAGCCAGGCGGTGCGGTGATCGTTCGCCGTTCACCGTTCGCCGTTCGCCGTGGAACGACATCAGTCAACGGCCAACGGCCAGCGGCCAACCTATGTTGCTCGCCCTCTTCCTGATCGACCTCGCAGCCGGTCTCTATCTTTTTCTGCCGCTCGT
>QHVY01000415.1:5085-6148 GCA_003223695.1 Acidobacteriota bacterium | reverse complement strand
TCCCTCGCAGCGTTCATGATCACTACCGCGTCCTTCGGGTCGGGCTTCGCGCTTTTTGAGGCGGGAGCAAAAGCGGTGGCGATGGGTGGCGCATTCGCCGCGACGGCCGACGATCCCAGCGCAATCTGGTACAACGTTGCCGGAATCGCTCAGCAGCGTCGCGGAGAGCTCCTTATCGGCGGCACGGCGATCACGTTTCAGAATTCGTTCACCGGCGATCCTAACGATCTCTTCACCGCCGGAACGCACGGCAGTCTGTATCGCGCACACACTTTCGTTGTGCCGAACGGCTACGTCACGGTCCCCTTCGGAGGCAATTTCACGTTCGGCGTCGGCGTGTTCGCGCCCTTCGGTCTGCGAACCAACTGGCAACAGCCGTGGATCGGCCGCTTCATATCCTCCGATGCGAACATCAAAACAATTTCCGTCGAGCCCGCATTGGCGTGGCAGACCTCCGATGGCCGGTTGGCGATTGGCGGCGGCCCTGAATACCGCAGAGCGAAAGTGACGCTCGTCCGCAACTCCGGGGCCACCAATCCTTTCACTTTTCGATTCGCCGATGTGGCCAACAACTATCTCACCAGCCCCTGGGCTCACAAGTGGGGCTGGAACGCAGGTGTATTGTTCAAACCGACATCGCAGTGGCGCATCGGGGCTTCGTACCGCGCGGCGATGACGATGGATTTCGGAGGGACTGCGACGATTACACAAATCTCAACCGGCAACGCGCAATTCGACGCCCTCGTCGCTAGGCAACTTCCGCCGACCCAGCCGGTCAGCACTTCGTTCAACTTGCCTCACTTTGCATACCTCGGAGTAGCAACCACCGCCATTCATGACTGGGACATCGAGGCGGACATCGTTCACAACAATTGGAGTCGATTCAAATCGCTGACTGTCAACCTCCTCACCACGCCGCAATTCAGTTTCACCCGCCCGCAAAACTGGAAGAGCACGTTCTCGTACCGGCTTGGAGCGAATCATCCCGTGACGAACAACTGGGATATCCGCCTCGGAGCTCTTTACGACAAGAATCCGCAGCCAACGAATTCTGTCAGTCCGA
>QHVY01000415.1:0-4851 GCA_003223695.1 Acidobacteriota bacterium | reverse complement strand
TGGCTGCGCGCGGCAAGGCCGACTTCACTACGTTTGTCACCCTCGGCGACAGTTTCGGTGTCGGCGTATCCAGCGTCGGGGCGAACATCAATCACCAGCGCTACAGTTGGCCCGCCGTCATCGCTCGGCAAGTCGGGTTGCGGACCGACTGTATCGGTTTCGACGCGCCGAACTGCTTCCAGATCCCGTACATCAGTGAACCAGGCGTGCTGCCGGAGTTGCAGCTCGTCAGTCTGAGCCCGCTGACCATCATGCTCAAACCGGGGCTCGGTGCACCGCTCAACTCGGGACTGCAGCGTCCCTACAACAACTTGAGCATCGACGGAGCGGAAATCGCCGACGCTCTGCAGGTTGATGGTGACGGCAACGAGATGTTCAGTGCGCCGATTGTGTTGCGAGGGCTGGGATCGATGACCGATCAGGCCTTGCGGCTGAATCCCACATTCATCGCCTTGTGGCTCGGCGGAGATGACGCCTTCAACGGTGTACAGGGCGGTAAGCCGTCCTTGATGACGCCTTTGGCTGACTTCACGCGCGACTACGTCGTGGGCAATCTTCCGACAGATATCCGCGGGATTCCGTTCGTCAGCGTCATCCCGCCGGTACTCCTAAATCCTGCGACAAATCAACCTGTCCTCGATCCGACAGGAAAACCCATTCCATTGATCGCGGATCTCGGCAGTGGAAATTTCGGCCCTCTTCCGGCAGGAAGTCTTGTTCTGCTTACCTCACTGTCGCTGATCCAGAGCGGGTTTGGCATTCCCGCAGCGCTCAAGCCGCTTCTGCCACCACTTCCGAATATCGGCAAGCCTCTGCCGGATGAGGCAGTGCTCACGCCGGATGAGGTGGCAGCGATCAATCAGCGATTAGTGGACTACAACTCCGCGATCAGCGCGGCCGCAGCTGCACGAGATATTCCGGTCGTCGATATCAATGCTTTTTTGATTAACGTCAAACAAGGAGTCCAAGCCGGACCGATTACCTTGCGTCTTGATTACATTACCGGAGGAGTCATCAGCCTCGACGGATTTCATCTGACGGACATGGGTTACACCCTATTTGCGGATCGATACATCACGACCATCAATGCAGCGTACGGAACGTCCATCCCGCTGGCCCCTCTGTCGCAGTTCCTGCAGAACAATCTACCGGCGGATGCGGGGACGTTCGGCTTGCCTACGTTTGAAGAGGACGCAGCACGCGCGATGCACATGCTGGTTCCTACGCGACGGCGGGTCATTGGCCACTGAACGTGGGGGCCGGCTCTCCAACCGGCCCGAACCGGCTGAGAGCCAGTTCTACGTTCCCGCCGGCCGGCCGCGAGGAGAGGGCTTGGAGATGTCGATCATCGCCATCCGCTCCTTCTCGTCGTACCAGCAGTGGAAGCGTTTGATGCCCGGCACCTCGATCTGGTAGAAGCGGAAGAAGCTCGGCACGTGAATCGAATGCCGCCGCGGTACCGGAACTGCCAGCATGTGCAAGAAGAGATTGGCGTTCGCTTTGCCGCGCAGCTTGAGCATCGACGCTACCGATGACGGCAGGCGGATCAGGCGCGACTGAACGATCGTAGCCGAGGCAGGAAAGCGTTCGAACTCAGGTTGCGGTTCCCACTTTTCTAAAGCCATCTCCGACTCCTCACCCATCACCGACCGCGTTTGAATGCTATGCCTTACGATCATAAATTTCGATGGGATTTTGTCAACAATTAACCGCGACTGATTGGCCGTCCGATAAACCCTTTGCCCATAAAAATTTATTCTAAGTTATTTAAAGCTTACCTATTTTGAGCATATGAAAAACAGCGTATGTTCATGTACCACTTCGGCTTAGACCTATACTGAAGGTATGCAAGCGCTGGAGTTCTGGAAGGCGGTGACGGTCGATCGTACCGATTTTCTCGAACGGATCATCGCTCTGCTGGAAAAAAACCGCATTCGCTTCTGCGTCGTCGGCGGACAGGCCGTGAATGCGTACGCTGAGCCCGTTGTGAGCATTGATCTCGACATTGCCGTCGTAGTTGAGGATTTTGCGCGCGCGGAGAACTTATTGCGCGAGACCTTCGAGATTCGAGATTTTCCGCACAGTCTCAACGTCGCGGCGCCCGGTTCGGACCTTCGCGTCCAACTTCAAAAGGATCCTCGTTACGCCTCGTTCCCTGATCGAGCGCAGAATCGAAATGTTCTTGGACTCACGTTGCCGGTCGCGGCGATCGAGGACGTTTTGCGCGGAAAAATCTGGGCCGCGCAGGATCCAGGCGGGAGAGGCAGCAAACGGCAGAAGGATCTTGCTGATATCGCGCGGCTGCTCGAATCGCATCCGCATCTTCGACCGCTCATTCCGCGTGAGATTCTCGATCGCCTCTTCTAACCGTTGCGGAAGTACGCTCGATCGAGCGCCCGGTAGTGCACCGCCTCAGCGATATGCCCGCTGTTGACGCTTTCTGAACCGCCGAGATCGGCGATCGTCCGCGCGACTTTGAGCACGCGATCGTATCCACGAGCGGAGAGTCCCAGTCGCGCCACCGCATGCTCGAGCAGCCGCCGTGATGACGGCGCGAGCTCGCAAAAGCGCCGCATCTGACGCGTGTTCATCTCTGCATTGCATTCGCAATGAGAGCGGCGAAATCGCTCGCGTTGAATCTGTCTGGCCGTTTCGACGCGTTCGCGAATCAACGCGGAAGCTTCTCCCGCCGTCGTTGACGCAATCTCTTCCGGGTTCAGCGCGGGCACTTCGACCTGCAGATCGATTCGATCGAGAAGCGGTCCCGAGATTTTCGCCAGATATCGCCCGATTTGCCCCGGCGCGCAGATGCACTCCCGCCGGCCGTCGTTGAAAAAACCGCACGGGCACGGATTCAGTGCCGCCGCGAGTGTGAATCGCGATGGAAAAGTGACAGTCCATGCAGCTCGGCCGATGTTCACAAGTCCCTCTTCCATTGGCTGCCGCAACACTTCGAGCGTGTCGCGCCGAAACTCCGCCAGCTCATCGAGGAATAGCACGCCATGATGGGCGAGGCTCACTTCACCCGGGCGTGGAAATTTTCCCCCGCCCACGAGGCCCGCGGTGGAGATGGTGTGATGCGGTGCGCGAAAAGGGCGGCGCTTGAGCAGACCGCTGCCGGTCGGCAGTGTGCCGGCGACCGAATGAATCTTCGTCGTGACGATCGATTCTTCGAGCGACAAACACGGAAGAATCGATGCCAGCCGTTTCGCCAGCATCGTCTTTCCCGATCCCGGAGGACCAATCATCAGGATGTTGTGTCCTCCTGCAGCGGCGACTTCCAGTGCGCGTTTTGCCTGCGCCTGTCCGCGAACGTCGCAGAAGTCGGCTCCGTCGATGATCGGTTCGCTGCCATTGGGCGACTTCGCCGGCGCGATCAACGTTTCGGCTCGCAAGTGGCGCAGCAGCGCGGGCAAGTGCGGCGCGCCGATGACGCTCACGCTGCGCACGGCGGCGGCTTCATTCGCGTTCGCCGCGGGAACGATCAGCTCGCGGACGCTTTCGTCGCGCGCGAGCGCCGCTGAGATCGAGAGCGTCCCTCGCACCGGCGCGACGCTTCCGTCGAGCGAGAGCTCGCCGACGAAAACGCGTCCGGCGATTTCCTGGTCGTGGAGCAGCTCCGAAGCGTGGAGGATACCGAGCGCGATCGGCAGATCGAATCCCGAGCCTTCCTTTTTTACATCGGCTGGTGAGAGGTTGACGGTGATGTGGCGCGGCGGAAGCCAAAAGCCACAGTTGTGCAAAGCGGAACGCACGCGCGAGTAGGCCTCGCGCACAGCGGCGTCGGGCAGGCCGACGAGTGTGAAGCCCGGCTGCGACGCCTGCGCAGCGTCGACTTCGATGGTGATGCGGACCGCGTCAATGCCCAGCGTCGCGGCCGACCAAACTTTCGAGAGCATGGCGGATCGCCATGCGGAAGTCCCGAACCGAGGCTACCTCGGCTCATGATAAAAGTCACGCGTGCGAATTAACGTGCCGCATCGAACCGACAAAATGACCGCGCGCCAGAGAATCGAGGAGCGCCTGCACCAGATCCTGGCCACGTATGGACATTACCTGTCCGAATCCGATCATCACTGGGAAGGCGACCGCCTCGTCTTCTCGGGAAAAGCGAAAGGAATGAAGGCCAGCGGTACGGTGGAGATCACCGATTCCGAGGTGATCATCGACGGCAAGCTGCCGCTGCTGGCGAAGCCGTTCGAGCCGCGCATCAAAAACACGATCGAGCGCGAGGCGGCAGCGATATTTCGGACAGCGTGACGCTCTACTCCACGTGGAGAATCTTCTTCAGCGCGTCGACATTCGGATCGACGAACAGACGCCCGTCGACCTCTACAGCGGGATCGGTTCCCAGATGAAACGTCTTGCTCTGGTACTCCTCGGGGCGCGCCAGCTCGTGCGCCACGCGATACTTCGACAGAAACCCTTGAATCAGCGTTGTTTTTTGTTTTCGACTTCCGGGGAAAAACCTTACGGTCATCCTCCCCTCCCTTATCACGCCCGATGTTTCTTCGGGTCCATTTTTGGACGTAGGCAAACGGTAGGCCCGTTTCCAATCAAAGTCAAATAACGTGGGATGCATCACGCGCTTGTCACACGGTGACTGACTACTTGTCATCCCGAGCTCCGAAGAGCGCGAGGGATCCCCAGCGTAATCGGAGGGGATTCCTCGCCGTCTTCGCGGCTCGGAATGACAATGCGTCACGCGGTAACCGCTTCGCGATACTGCACCTCGTAGAGTTTCCGATACAGCCCATCGATCTGCATGAGCTCTTCGTGCGTGCCGCGCTCGCGAATCTCGCCATGATGAAACACGAGAATCATGTCCGCGGAACGAATCGTCGAGAGCCT
>QHVY01000414.1:5287-12532 GCA_003223695.1 Acidobacteriota bacterium | reverse complement strand
TGATTTTCGATCCCATTGTATGGATGATGCGCCATCCACCTGTCAGCGTGCCGAGCGCAATGGCAGTGTGCGCGGTGAGAATGACCCACGTCGGAATCGTGAACGCCTTCAGATATCCAGCGGTGAACAAAATACCGGCGATGATGCCCATGGTTTTCTGCGCGTCGTTGGTTCCGTGACCGAGTGAGTAGGCGGCGGCGGAAAGGAGCTGCAAACGGCGAAACGTGTTGTCAACGCGCAAAGGAGACTCTCGCCGGAAGGCCCAAAAAATCGCGACCTCCAAAGCGAGACCCAAAACCAGCCCCATGAGCGGCGCGAGAACGATGTAGATCAGCGTCTTCGACCAACCGGAAGGAATGATGACGCCGAGACCAGCTCTGGCGACAGCAGCGCCGGCATAGCCGCCGATCAGTGCATGCGAGGAGCTCGTCGGTAAACCGAAATACCAGGTGATGAGGTCCCAGGTGATCGCGCCGATCAAGCCCGCGAGAATCACGGCGAACGTGACCGAGGAAATGTCGATCGAACGTGAAGGCCGCTACGAAGTTGAAAAAAGCCGCCCACACCACCGCCTGCAGCGGTGAGAGGACGCGCGTGGAGACGACAGTGGCGATCGAGTTCGCCGCATCGTGAAATCCATTGATGAAATCGAAGGAAAGCGCGACCGCGATGAGCCCGATGACGATCAGAAGCTGCGGCGACATCAGCCGTGCTTTACCACGACATTCTCGAGAAGGTTAGCGACATCTTCACATCGGTCGGTCGCGTCCTCGAGAACGTCGAGAATCTCTTTCCACTTCATGACCGCAATCGGATCGCGCTCCTCCTCGAAGAGCAGCCCGACCGCGCGTTGATGCGCGCGGTCCGCCTCGTTCTCCAGCCGGTTGATCTCTACAGTGCGCTCGAGCACGCCAGCGCGCTTCTCGAGAGCCTGTACGGCGAGCAGGATCTGGTCGCATGACGCCGAGATGATGCGGGTCATCTCTCGGACGCCCGAACGCGCCGAGTTGATGTGATACAGCGGAATGAGCGTGGCGACGTCGTCGATGGCGTCCATCACGTCATCGAGAGAGCGCGCCATCGCATGAATGTCCTCCCGATCGATGGGCGTGACGAATGTTTTGTTCAGGCGCTGAATGATCTCGTGCGTCAGAAAGTCACACTTGTGCTCCACCTCGCGGATCTCATGCGCTTTGTCGGCGATCGGCGGATCGCTGGCAAACATTTCTTCGAGCAGGCGAGCCCCGATCCGCAGTTGATCGGCCATCGCCAGGAAGTCTCCGTAGAACTTCTCCTCGCGTGGGATGAGACTGAAGCGTGCCAAATGAACCTCCGCGAAACGTGGACGCGGATTCTATGGCATCGGCAGTCGGATGGTGAAAGTCGCGCCTTTCCCTTCGACGCTCTGCACCCAGATCGTGCCGCTGTGGGCTTCGACGATCGCCTTGGCGATGTAGAGGCCGAGGCCGAGGCCGCCGTAGTAGCGGCTGGAGACGTTGCGGGCGCGATGGAAACGCTCGAACAGCCTCGGAATCTCATCGGAGGGAATGCCAATGCCCTCATCGATCACTGTCGTCAGCATGCAGCCGTCGTGAATCGCCGCGCGGATCAGAATCTCAGTCGAGTCGGGCGAATACTTGATCGCGTTCGAAAGCAGGTTGTCGATGACCTGGCGCATCCGATCGGGGTCGACGACCAGCATCGTCTCCTCGAGGTTCGCTTCGAAATTGATCTTGCGAGCGGGGTTCTGGACGCGGAACGCCGTCGCGCGGCGCTTCAGGAATTCGAGCCAGCGGATCGGCTGCGGCTCGATCTGCAGCCGGTTCGTCTCGATGCGCGAAACGTCGAGCAGCTCAGTGATCAGGCCCATCATGCGATCGATTTCGCTGAGCACCGCGTTGAGATAAGTCGCCCGATCTTCCGCCGGCAAATCTTCGACGCCCTGGGTGAGAAGCTGCGTGTAGCCTTTGATCGTCGTGAGCGGCGTGCGCAGCTCGTGCGAGGCGACGGAGAGGAATTCATCCTTCTTACGATCGAGCTCTTGCAATGCGGTGATGTCGCGAATCACCAGAAGAGATGCCGGCCGATCGCCAGGTAATCGGGCACTGTCATGCCGCGGAGCGCTCGCGCGTACGGGAGATCCTCGCTCGGGATGGGGCGGGCGTCCGGATAGCGGAGATGGAACTTGTGGAACGAGCCCAGCTCGATCGCCTCGGTGCGCGACCCGATGCCGAACATCGTGAGCGCGGCCTGGTTGACGTCCACGACTTCGCCGGCCGCGTCGTAAACCCAGAGAGCGTCGGTCATGGAACCGAGGATCGAGTCGAGGCGCGCGGAGCGTTCGGCCATCATCTGCGCGAGCGCTTCGATCTCGCGCTTCGTCTTGACCTGATCCGTCACGTCCTGAATGAGGATCGTCAGGCTCTGGGTGATTCCAGAGAATCGGCCGCGAACCGCGGAGACGATCCGATTGACGTAAATCGGCCCGCGCCGCGTGTAGATCTCAAACTCCTGGTCGAAGCGCATATCTCCGGAGTCGGCGACCTTCTTCAGTGCCTGCTCCCATCCCGGAATCACCTCGGCGATGCGCAGAGTGATCACCGGCGTCTCCGGCGTGATCTTCCCGAAGTGCGAGGCGAACTCCATGAATCGCGCGTTCGCGAGCTCGAATCGCAGCTCGTCGGCGGAGAGCACGGCAACTCCGATCGGGGCGGTCTCGAGTACTGCTTCAAAACGAACACGCGCGTCAACTTCGCGGCGCGCGAGGTCTTCGGCCGCGCGGTGACCTTCCTGCGAGATGCGCGTCAGTTCGCGAGTGTGAATGGCAGCGCCGACGCGTTCAGCGGCTGACTGTACGAACTCGAGATCTTCGGCATCGAAATTCCGATCGTCATCATTGCGCGCGACGACAATTGCTCCCACGGCGTCGCCGTACGACTCGATCGGCGAAGCGATCAGGCTCTGCTCGTTCATCGCGGCGATCAGTTCCTTTTCGACATCGTCGCGGCCAAAGTCGATCACCGCGTTGCCGCGAACATCCGAAAAGAGAAGGGGACGGCCGATCTGGAACACGGTTCCGGGAAGACCTTCGCCGGCGTGGTACGGGTTGCGCTCGAGGTACTGACGGAACCGCTCGACTGCCGAGACGCGCGAGTGCATTCCCACCATGCGCAGCTCGCCGCTGTTTCGCGCGTAGAGATAAATGAGCGCCGAGCCGCCAGTCGCTTCGGCGATCCGCCGGGCCGGCTCGTCGAGGTTTTCGAGCAACGAGTCGATCGTGACGGATTCGAGGCCGATCGTCGCCAGGCACTCGGCATGACGGCGGCGGCGGGACTCGCGTTCGCGATTCAGCCGCTCCTCCGTCACCTGCTCTGTGACGTCCTGAACGAGAACCGTGATGCTCTGGGTGATTCCAGAAAATCGCCCGCGAACAGCGGAGACGATCCGATTGATGTAGCGCAGGCGGGAGCCGGCGCGCACCTCGAGCTGTTCATCGAATTCCGTCTCTCCCGATTCCGCGACATGACGCATCACGCGATCGAGATCGGGGATGACTTCGTCGACACGCAGTCCGACGAGACGAGTATCGGTCGAGATTTTCCCGAAGAGGCACGCGAAATCCGTGAAGCGCGCATTGGCCAGCTCGAAACGCAGCTCGTCCGCTGAGACTGCAGCGATGCCGATCGGCGCCGCTTCCAAAACCGCTTCGAAACGCACGCGTGCGTCGACTTCGCGTCGCGCGAGCTCTTCGGCCGCTCGATGACCCTCGAGCGAGACGCGCGTCAGGCGGTGGATATGCGCGGCCGCGCCGATGCGNNNNACGATGATCGCGCCGACGCGTTCGCCATACGACTCGATCGGAGCAGCAATCAGGCTGCGCTCATGCATTTCCAACTTGATCGCCTTCTCCTCGTCATCGCGGGCGAAATCGAGAAGGTCGTTGCCGCGAATGTCGTAAAACATCAGCGGCCGGCCGATCTGGAACGTCGTGCCCGCGAGCCCTTCTCCCGGCTTGTACGGATGCGTCGCGAAGTAGCGGCGGAACTTCTCCGTTTCGGCCCCGCCAGCAAAACCGACAAGATCGAGCGTTCCCGCCTGACGATAAAGAAAGATGCGCACCATTGCGCCGAGTGCGCGGCCGATGCGCTGTGCCGGCTCGTCGAGATTGTCAAAATTAGCCTGCAGAATCAGTGGATCGAGCGCCAGATTCGCGAGCGCTTCGGCGCGCCGGCGCCTCAACGTCTCCCTCTCAGCGACCAGCCGCTCCTCGGTCACATCGCGAGAGAGAACGACCGAGCCGATGATCTGATCGCTGGCATCGCGAATCGGCGCTGCTTTCAAGTTCACAACGCGATCGTCATTCGTGCGCGGATCGCGAACCAGAAATTCGGCATCGACTAGCTCGCCCCGCAGCGCGCGCATCGAGGGAAGCTCATGCTTGTGAACACCGCCACCGTCGGCATGCCGGTACTGGCTGAGCCGCGCTTCGGGATCGGATCCCGCGAAGAGCTGCGCCGGCTCTTTCGCCGCGGCGGCGTTCATCCGCTCGAGCCGCCCCGTCGCGTCGTAGATCGCAGCCGGTTCCGGAATCTGATCGAGAATGGCGCTCGCCTTCGCCATCTCATTGACTGCCCGCTCGTGTAACAGCGTGTTCGTCAGAGCGAGAGTGGCGTAGCGGCCGATCTCTGCGAAAAGCGAGATCTCCTCTTCTGTCCAGTCGCGCCGCTCGTTGCACTGCTGCATCACAAACGCCCACGGCTCGCTATCGCGCGGCTGCAGAATCTGCATCATGACCGAGCGAACGGCGTAACGTTTTCGCAGCTCAGCGTTGGCGTCGGGATCGCCATCCTGCATCACAATTGGCCGCGGCGCCGCCAGCGCGCGCTGCACAAGCCTCGGGGGCATCTGCACCGGAGTGGGAATCTCGACATCGATCACGCGAGGTGCGTTCACCGCGAACCGGATATTCGAGGAAACCGCCTGCTCATTGACCGGATGGATCAGCAGGACGCGATCGGCGCCGAACTGCTCGAGCGTGATGTTGACGATCCGGCGCAGCACTTCATTCAGATCGAGCGTTCCGGCGAACGACTCGAGAATGGTGGAGAGAAAGCGGTATCGCTCCTCCGGACTCCACTGTTGCGGCCGCTTGTGCGGATGGAGGGAAATCGTCATCGAGTTCCCGCGAACATTCGATGCTAGCAGAATTATTGGGCACTACAATGCGGGCCGATGCCTAAGCGCTCTTTTGATGAGCTGGTTGCCTTGATGGTGAGGCTGCGCGGATCCAACGGCTGTCCGTGGGACCGAAAGCAGAGTCTGGAGAGCCTCAAGCCTTTCATCGTCGAGGAGTCGTATGAGGTGGTTGACGCAATCGACCGTAAGGATCGTCCCGCATTGGCGGAAGAGCTCGGCGACTTTCTCCTGCAGGCTGTGTTCGTAGCAGAGATCGCGCAGGAAGAGGGATCGTTTGATATCTACGACGTCATCACCGCGATCCACGACAAGCTGGTTCGGCGGCATCCTCACGTCTTCGGCGACGTCGAAGCCAAAAACGCCGAACAGGTGCTCGTGAACTGGGAAAAACTGAAGAATGAGGAGCGTAAGGCCGAAAACAAAAGCGTGCTCGCAGGAGTACCGCAGTCGCTGCCGGCCTTGCTCAAAGCCTCGCGTCTGACGGAGAAGGCAGCGCGGGTCGGCTTCGACTGGCGGCGGGCCGAAGACGTGTTCGAGAAAATTGACGAAGAGATTGGCGAGCTTCGCGACGCGATCGATGGAAAGAATCCGCAGAACATTCACGACGAGATCGGAGACCTGCTCTTCTCCATTGCCAATATCGCGCGCAAACTCGATGTGAGCCCGGAGGAGGCGTTGCAGTCGGCGAATCGGAAGTTCATGCGACGCTTCGAGGTAATGGAGCGCTCGGTGCGCAGCGAAGGACGCAATCTCGATCAGCTCACGCTCGAGCAGATGGACGCGCTATGGGACGAGGCAAAGGCCGCGGAGCGCTCGTAGGTCGGATTGTCATC
This sequence comes from Acidobacteriota bacterium, assembly GCA_003223695.1. GTDB lineage: Bacteria > Acidobacteriota > Thermoanaerobaculia > Gp7-AA8 > Gp7-AA8 > Gp7-AA10. The sequence continues at coordinate 6,503 of QHVY01000414.1, read as the reverse complement.
CCGACCCTGAGCGCTGCGAAGGGGAGGGATCGGTGTGGGCGGGAAGTACGAAACATATGACTCGTGCCGCCCGCCCACACCGTTTCCTCGCTCCGCTCGGAATGACATTGCTCCTCCTGGCGGCCCAATTGTTCGGCACGCAGCCGGCCGTGTTCGCGATCGACGAATATCGCGCGCACGTCTCGCCGCATTTGCGTGGCGTCGTGGAGTGCCGCTTCGAACCGACGTGCTCGTATTACGGACGCGAGTCGATCCGCAAACACGGCCTGATCGTCGGCGGAGTAAAAACCGCCTGGCGCCTCGCACGCTGCGGACCATGGACGCCGCTCCACACGCCCGACCCGCCGTAGGGCGGCGCTGCGCGCTGCCGAATCCCGCGTTCGGCACGGCGCAGCCGTGCCCTACTCCGCGGGTTCCTCGGCACTCGGACACAGCTCATTCAATCTACATTCGCGGCATTTCGGCTTGCGCGCGATGCAGATCTGGCGGCCGTGTTGGATCAGACGATGCGAGAAGACGGTCCACTCCTTCTTCGGGATCAGCTTCATCAGATCCTGCTCGATTTTCACGGCATCGACGTTCGAGGTGAGGCCGAGCCGGCCGGACACGCGAGTGACGTGAGTATCGACAACGATTCCGACGGCTGTGTTGAACGCATTGCCCAGAACAACGTTCGCTGTTTTGCGGCCAACGCCTGGAAGTGCTGTCAACTCCTCCATCGTGCGCGGCACCTCGCCGCCGTGTTTCTCCACGATCGACTTCGACGCGGCGATTACCGCCCTCGCCTTGTTGCGAAAAAAACCGGTCTGCCGGACGTCGTGCTCCATCTCGGGCTGCCGCGCGGCGGCGAACGCCTGCGGATTCGGATATTTTCGAAAGAGAGATTTGGTGACGACGTTGACGCGGACGTCCGTCGATTGCGCTGACAACATCGTCGCGATGAGCAGCTCGAACGGATTCGTGAAATCGAGCGTGCACTTGGCCTTCGGATACATCTGCTTGAGCCGCGAGACGATGTCCAGCGCGCGCTCCTGCTTCTTCGTGGCCATCAGTCATAGAATCAAACCATGACCACGACCGTCTCGGAAGCCCGAACCATTCGCGCGCCGCGCGGCACGGAGATCTCCTGTCGCGGATGGCAGCAGGAAGCCGCGCTGCGCATGCTGATGAACAATCTCGATCCCGAAGTCGCGGAGCGTCCGGAGCAACTCATCGT